>NZ_JANXSO010000046.1 GCF_025352645.1 Iodobacter sp.
TGCAAAAATAATACCTCAGGCCGCACTGGCGTGTTTTTACGTAAAATGGTGAGAGTTAAAAATGGCAAGACACACAACTACCTATTCTGGCAGGCTCAGACTCCAACAGGAACCAAGCCATTTCAAAGCAAAAGCTTTACCATACTGAAATATGGTAATGACCTCGCGTATAGCATGGCTGTTGCTGCCCGAGAAGGTTTTGAAAGCGCACTTAAATAAAGCAGTATCAATTACAAAAGAATTTAAATTTATGCCAAACAATGAAAAACCTATCAAAATAACCCCTGATGACACGATGGATGTATTTACTAATTCAGATGGGGTTTTGGTTTTTTCTTCTAAAGATTCAATCGGCATAGATTTAACGAGCATTAAATCTGTTGGCATTGAAAATATTGTTGATATTGATAAGCACGAAATTACGCCGCTATTTGACTCGGTGTCTCATTACATCAAATTCCGAGGAAAAGGCGAGGTGCAGTTTTCTTACAATCTAAGTGGCATGCTACTCGAGCTTGCCACTACAGACGTTCAAATTGTTATCAGACACAATGAAAACATTATTTTTAGACGAATGCCTGATTAGAATCTCAAGCGCTTTATTTCACAGTTTTCAAATACTGCTGAATAGCTTTAATTTCTGCCGCGTTCGACGCTGAACCATTCGTCTCGGCGTCCTTTGTGCAAGCGCCTCCTAGTGGCATTCCAATGATCTACAACGCTGGGTGGTCGCCTCAAACAGCTCGCCCGGCGGGGGAATTTACGCCGCAGTAGATATCGAAGTCGCCCGAAATGACCTGCCAAGATCGGAAATTGTCAAACCAGTTGTCGCCTCAATCGTTTAATTTTATGCCGTTCTTTGCTCCGTTTTTTTCCTTACAACCACCGTTTCAATTTCCGATGACTTTCCGACTGAATACATACAGAAATACGCAAGGTAAAATTACTGGGCTTGCACTATTGCGGGCAACAAAACATGATTATAGTTATATGTATTTCGTTTAATATTCTATATGGACCTATAAAAAGCGGCTACGCTACATGCATACCTTTTGATCAGTCAGGGGCAAACCATGCAGGCGTATATTGTTGGAGCAGACCACCTAGGGCATATCCCCAAATTGCTCGCCCACTACGGCATTACCATAGGCGAGCATATTACCGGCAGAAACCCATCGCATCAGCGCAAACCAAGCTGTTTAAAAGATATGGATATCATGATTTTATTTACCGATTTTTTAGGCCATAACGTCATGAAAAACTACCGTGCCGCGGCTGCCGCGCACCGCATGCATATCGTTACCTGCCGCAGATCACAAACTGCGCTGCAACAATCCCTACAAAGCTGCCCAGCCTTTAGCCAGATCAGTAGATAATGCAAAACGCCCTCAAAACGGAGGGCGTTGGTGTTTATTCTAGATCGGCATAGCTTTGAATCACCCTTGAGACTAGGCCGTATTCAATGGCTTCCTCTGGGCTCATCCAGTAATCACGATCGATATCGTGCAATACTTTTGCTTGGCTTTGCCCCGTTTCTCTGGAAATGACCGCCGCAATGCGCTCTCTCATACGGATGATTTCTTTAACTTGGATTTCCACATCAGAAGCCGAGCCGCCCATGCCACCGCTAGGCTGATGAATCAGAAAACGCGTGTTTTCTAAGCAAACGCGGCGCTCTTTTGGCACCGCCAAGAAAATATGCGCTCCCGCACTCGCTACCCAGCCGCTACCAATCATATTCACTGGGGCACGAATAAATTTGATGATGTCATGAATCACATCGCCAGATTCTACATGGCCGCCAGGGGATGAGATCAGCACATTAATTGGCTTGACTGATTCAGTTGCCAGCGCAATGAGACGCCTAGCGGTGTCTTTTGCCATGACATCGTTGATGGGGCCAATAATAAAAACAAAACGCGATTCAAAGGCTTTTTCTTCCAGAAAGGCATCTTGCGAGCCCCCTGTGGACGTGGTTTCTTCAGACATTGCATGCTCCCTAGGCGGTTAAACTTACAAACATCAACAGCAATCATAATGGAATACGCGCAGATTGCCATCTTTATTACATTATGCAGCCCAGAACTTCCTTACTAAATGCCTGAGCATTGACCCTAAGCAATACCCTTTAAGCTCACTTCGCCTACTCTGTTGAATACTTCGTAAGGATAAACAGAAAAAAAATGAGCTTTAACTCACTCAAGCTCGCTGGGCGAGAATTACTCCCCATTGTGCAAGGCGGTATGGGTGTCGGAATTTCGGCACATAAATTAGTGGGTGCAGTGGCCAAAGAAAATGCCGTTGGCACCATTGCCAGCGTGGATTTACGCCAACATCACCCGGATTTGCTAGCCCAAACGCACCGCTGCCTAGATGCAGATTTAATCGATAAAGTGAACCTAACCGCGCTAGACCGTGAGGTTCGCGCGGCAAAAGAGATCGCCAATGGCTGCGGCCTGATTGCCGTCAATGTAATGAAAGCCGTGCGCGATCATGTGGCATTGGTTAAGCAAGCTTGCGAAAGCGGCGCAGATGCCATTGTTATGGGGGCAGGCCTGCCGATTGATTTACCAGAAATGATCGCCGATTTTCCCAAAGTAGCCCTGATCCCTATTTTGTCTGACGCGCGGGGTATTGCCATTATTTTAAAAAAATGGCTAAAGAAAGGCCGAAATGCCGATGCGATTGTAATAGAGCACCCCGGCCACGCAGGTGGGCATTTAGGCGCTGCACGCATCAGCGAAGTGCATGATCCACGCTTTGATTTTGCCAAAGTGTTAGCCGATTGCTACGCCCTATTTGAAGAGCTGGGATTAGGGCGCGACGCCCCCAAGCTGATCGTGGCAGGCGGCATTGATAGTCATGAAAAAGTAAGCCATTGGCTAAATAATGGCGCAGATGCCGTGCAGTTGGGCACGCCTTTTGCGGTTTGTGAAGAAGGCGACGCGCATATCAATTTTAAACACACCTTGATTCATGCCAAGGCCGATGACTTGGCCGAGTTTGTAAGCGTGGCTGGCCTACCCGCCCGTGCCGTTGCCACGCCGTGGCTAAAACAATATCTGCGCCGCGAAAGCCATCTGCAAGCCCTCGCCAAGGCCGACCCACGCCGCTGCACTCAGCGCATGGATTGCCTAAGCCATTGCGGCTTGCGGGATGGTTTAAGCAAAGTCGGCCAGTTCTGTATCGATTTAAAACTGGCCTCGGCCATGCATGGCGACGTGGATAAAGGGCTGTTTTTTAGAGGTAACGGCGGTCTTCCTTTTGGCGAAGCTATCCGTCCGGTGCGTGAGCTGATTGATTATTTGATGAATGGCAGAATGCAGGCGGTTTAGGTTTATGCGAGCAAAACCCAAATCTTGAACCACAGAGGACACGGAGTTACGCGGAAAAAACCAAGGGAAATAATCTGTTTTGTTTGTATTTTTTGTAGATATCTACTTTTTTAGAGCCTTAGGGTGGATTAGGCCGCCAATATACTCAATAGAAGCACAGCATCATCCAAGCCATAAGCCATAAGCCATAAGCCACCGCCGCGTCACGGTGGCTTATGGCCCCTTCTTAATATGCAGAAAACGCAGCCTACTCCCTCAACAACCTCAAACCATTTAATACCACTAACAAACTCACCCCCATATCGGCAAATACCGCCATCCATAAGGTGCCGTGGCCTGCCAATGTGAGCGCTAGAAACAGCGCTTTCACCAGCAGCGCCAGTGTAATGTTTTGCACCAAGATACGATGCGTGGCTTGCGATAGGCGGATAAATTCTGGGATTTTGCGTAAATCATCATCCATCAGCGCTACATCGGCGGTTTCGATGGCGGTGTCTGTACCTGCCGCGCCCATAGCAAAGCCAATATCAGCCCGCGCCAATGCAGGCGCATCGTTAATCCCATCGCCCACCATGCCACTAGCTGAAGGCAAGCCCTCAACGATGCGCAGCTTATCTTCCGGCAAGAGGTTGCCGTGCGCCTGAGTGATGCCTAGCTGCTTTGCCATCGCCGCTACGGTGTGTGCATTGTCCCCCGATAAAATCACCGGTTCTACGCCCAGCTTCTTTAGCTGAGCGATCGCCTCTAGGCTATTTGGCCTAAGCGTATCCGCCACGGCAAACAGCGCCAGCACCTTATCTGCCGCCAGTACCACCACCGATTTTCCTTGCACTTCCAGCGCTTCTAATTGCAGCTCTAGCGCTGGCGAGCAAAGGCCTAGCTCTTCGATTAAACGGTGATTGCCCATATGGTAGAGCGTGCCATTAATCTGGCCGCTCAGCCCTCGCCCTAACAGCGCTTTAACGTCGCTGACTTCAGCGTAATCGCTGATCTTTGCAGCAATGGCTTTAGAAACAGGGTGATCCGAACGCGCCCCAAGGCTAGCGGCGATGTGCTGGGCCTCGGCGGTGCTTATATCTGCCAGCGCAATCACATCGGTTTGCACTGGTTTACCAAAGGTTAACGTGCCGGTTTTATCTAACGCCAAGCTTTTTAATTTGCGCCCTTCTTCTAGATGAGTGCCGCCCTTAATTAAAATGCCCAGCCGCGCCGCACGGGCAAGGCCGCTAACGATGGTGACTGGCGTCGAGATCACCAGCGCACAGGGGCAGGCAATCACCAGCATGGCTAAGGCTCGGTAAATCCACTCCAGCCATGCGTCTCCCATCAAGAGCGGCGGCGCAATCGCCACGGCCAGCGCCAGCGCACAAACTGCGGGGGTATAAATCTTGGAGAAGCGATCAACAAAACGCTGCGTTGGCGCACGCACGCCCTGCGCCGCCTCTACCGCATGGATAATCCGCGCCAGCATGGTGTTGCCAGCCGCAGCCGTTACCCGATATTCAAACGAGCCGGTTTCATTGATGGTGCTGGCAAACACTGTATCGCCCACTGTTTTTTCTACCGGCAGACTTTCACCGGTAATCGCAGCCTGATTAATAAACGAGTTGCCAGAAATCAGCTCGCCATCCAGCGCTATCCGCTCACCTGGCTTCACCCGCAGCACGCTGCCTAATGGAATATCTGCGGCGGGCACATCCAACCAACTGCCGTCAGGTTGGCGTACCGTAGCTTGCTCTGGGCTGAGCTGCAGCAAACCACTGATGGCATTGCGGGCGCGCCCTAGCGATTTGGCCTCAATCAGCTCGGCAAGGGTAAATAGCACCATCACCATTGCCGCTTCCGGCCACTGCCCAATCAGCAACGCCCCACTCACCGCAATACTCATCAAGGCATTGATATTTAAATCGCCATTGGCAATGGCAATCCAACCCTTTTTATAGGTGCTCAGCCCGCAGACCAGCACCGCCGCAATCGCCAGCATCGCCGTTAGCCAAACCGGCATTGCCAACCAATCGCAAGCCTCTGCCCCCACAGCAAATATTCCGGCCAGCGCCAGCGGCCACCAAGGTTTTGCCAGCTCCACCGTTGGCACCTTGCTGCCATCATCCAGCTTGGGCGTAAAGCCCAGCTCGGCAATCGCCTGCAAAATCGCGGGCAAGGCCGCTTGGCTATGCGATACCGTGAGCACCCGTTGCAGCAAGTTAAACTGCAAGCCCTTGACATCGCTCATCCCGCCCAGCTTTTTACGGATCAGCCCTTCCTCGGTGGGGCAATCCATTTGCAGGATATAAATTCTACTCAGCACGCCATCTGCCTGCGACAAAGGCGGTGGCGGCGTACCAATGGCTCGGTAACGAGGCTTGGCGGCAGATGAATGATTGCAACAGCTAGACATGATGCGTACTCCTGATAGGCTTTAGAGCATTACACAGCCTGAAGTCACTATAGGGTCAAGTTTAATTTTACAAAATGGCGACTGCGGTTTATTTATGAGCGGTTTTGTTAAATACGCACATCACGGATTCACTTTTTTTCTGGCATCATAAACATACACTTAAAAAAAATAATCCATTACAATGGATGTTAATTATCTTAATAATTACTGTAATGGATGATTATGGCCAGAACACCCACCACTCCCCTTGACCCACTACAGCGCGATGCATTGATCTCCCTTGGCCAACGTTTACGTATCTGCCGAGCCAGCCGGAGCGATTCAATTGAGCGTATGGCCGAGCGGATGCAGTGCTCCATCACCACCTATATGGCACTAGAAAAAGGCCTGCCTACCGTTCAGATTGGTTTTTTAGTCAAGGCGCTGGCCATTCTGGGCTCGCTAGACAGCTTGCAGCAGGTCGCCCCCATTTCGGCGGATGTGCTTAATAAAATAGCCAGCGGCACAAAGCGGGTGCGCGGGCAGAATGCAACGACGCCGGATGAGAAGGAAATTGACTTCTGATGGAAAACTTAAAGCAGTTCATGTTGGGGCTCTTTCAGCCCAATGCCACAATGGCCACCCCAGCTGCGCTGGTAAAGCTGGAGCGAAACGGCCAGATGGAATACGGCACGCTAAGCTATGGCCGCCGCTATTTGCAAACACACGCCCTAAGGCTCCACCCTGATCCTGATATTGCAAAGCCCATTAGCGATTTGCTTCCCCTTAGCTTACGTGATGACGGTGCACTCCCCCCTTATGTGCTCGATTCCTTGCCTGATACTTGGGGCAGGTTGGTGGTTGCTACCGCCAACCCCGGCGTAGCGATGGACAATATAGAGCTGCTTAAACGCACCAATGCTAATCGGGTTGGTGCCGTAGTTGTAATGCATGATCAGCCTGAAACCCAAGCCACCATGTCGCTTGCCGAGTTATTTGAAGGCGCCATGAATATTCAGTACGCCATCGATGTGCCGGCAGATATTCGTAGGCTACTCACCTTGGGCGGATCATTGGGTGGCGCACGCCCCAAGGCGAGTCTAATGCACAACGGTGCATTATGGCTGGCCAAGTTTGCCATGCGTGAGGATACGTTCGACTGCCAGCGAGTTGAGGCTGCAACACTCAGCCTAGCAAAAAAGTGTGGCTTAAGGTGTAGTGAGTTTGAAACGCAAACAGTCCATCGTTCAACCGCCCTACTTGTAAAACGCTTCGACCGGCAGCAAACAGCGGATGGCGAATGCCGAATCCATTTTCTTTCTGGCTCAGGCCTACTCAACCTGCCTTTTAAATCAGGCATGGGGAGTTATGTTGAGTTAGCCAAGGCTTTAACACGCTTTGGTAGCGCTCCCGCTCAGGATTGTCAGGAGTTATTTCGCCGCATGCTATTCAATATCCTGATCGACAATACCGATGACCACCTTAAAAATCATGGCTTCTTACATGATGACAAGGGCAAATATCGTCTGGCACCGCTTTATGATGTACTCCCCCAAGCAACAGGCCATGGCTATATGGGTCTTGCCCTTGTGGGCAATAATGATGCGCCATCTATTGCAGATTTACAGGCGAATGCCCATGCCTTTCATTTACGCCCACCGGAAGTGATCCCTATATTTGAGGCACTACTGAGGCAAATCCAAACACAATGGCAAAGCACCATGCTTGAAGAAGACGTAGAGCCAAGAGATCTCGCCCGCTTAGCCAGAACCCTTGCTCCCTTACACCAACGCTGGCAAGCAAGACTGCGCGATGCTGACGCAGTAAACTGAGACCACCACGCCCCAATAAAGAGTATGCATCATGAAGATCGGCGAACTTGCCCTAGCGGCCCAGTGCACAGTAGAAACCATTCGGTATTACGAGAAAGAATCCTTATTGCCGGAGCCTGCCCGCACCAGCGGCAATTATCGTGATTACAGTGATCTGCATTTAGAGCGCCTAAGCTTTATCCGTAATTGCCGAGCGCTGGATATGACGCACCAAGAGATTAAGGCGCTGCTGGCACTGATGGATAGCGGCGACGACAATTGCGCATCGGTTAACACCCTGCTTGACGCACATATTGAGCACGTTAGCGTGCGCATTGCGGAGCTGCTTAAGCTGGAGCTGCAGCTTAAAACACTTAGGCAGCAATGCCAAAGCGAGCAATCGGTACAAGAGTGCGGCATTGTGCAAGGTTTAAATAATATGGAAGTCAGCAATGCCCCAGAAAGGCATACTCATTTAGGCTAGCAGCCTGTTGGACTTAGGCGGTCGAAAGCGAGAAATCGCATAAACGAGGGCAGATTTTGCCGGATTTGCAGGGCAATAACGCGTTATTGCTCAAAAACCCGGTGAAATATGAACCGCTTAGGTGATTTTGCCGCCGACTGATGCTAAGTCCGACAGACTGCTAGAGCCGCTATCGGCAAGCATGATGCTTTTTTTACTAGCTAAGTTCACTTTTTTAGTAGCAAGTTGCAAGCGCTCATTGCACGTTTGATGTAATAGCCCGTACGTTTCGTAAGCTCGTTATTTACACACAGGCCATCCATGTCCCCTTTTTTTAGAAAGCTATCTCTTTACATCGTTGCCCGCCCGCGCCTTGCGGCCAAGCTGATGAAATTTGGCTTTAACTGGTTCCCAGCGATTCGCCGCACCGGCTGTAAAGTCACTGAAGTATCGCCCGATGTGCGCTATATCCGCGTAACGCTGCCGCTAAATTGGAAAACCCGCAATATCAACGGCACAATTTTTGGCGGCAGCATGTTTGCCGCAACCGACCCTTTTTATATGAGCATGCTGTATTTCAATCTGGGCGATGAGTATGTGGTGTGGGATAAAGGTGGCACCATCCGCTTTAAGCGCCCTGGCCGTGGAGTGCTGCTGGCCGAGTTCAGAATTGACGAGGCCGAGCTGCAAGAAATCCGTGATCTGCTCGCCCTTACTCCAGAAATAGACCGCATTTATCCGGTACAACTGATCGACCAAAAAGGCTATGTCTGCGCCGAAGTAGAGCGTGTGCTGTATATCGCCCACAAAAGCGCTTACGACAATAAAATGGCCGAACGACGAGCCAAAAGGGATGGGCTTGCCGCCGCTGCAGTAGAAGGCTAAACATGCGGGATGCTTGCTAATGTCGGCGCATCACTTAGGGCGCTGCTGTTGAGTTATAAATCTGGCGGCTTGCAGCCCTTTGCGACAACTAAAGTTACATAGAACCTTAGAGTGTATGAAATAGCGCTAAACCTTGAATCACAGAAGAATGAGCGCACAGAGGACACAGGCTCGAATCGGAGCTTTATTTCCTCAGTGAAACTCTGTGGGTCTCTGTGTTCTTTGTGATTCAAGATTTAACCGACTAATTTATATAACTATTTTTTTCTTGGCTCATATAGACGTGCACCCGCTATACGAAGAATGAATTTAAGCCATGACCAGCAAAGCCCACCCCGCCAGCATGGTCCCCACAAAAGCAATGCCATAGCAAAGCAATCTTGCCAAGGGGCCAGCATGGATGCCTACATCGTGCAGGCTATGAAAAATGCGGTGCACTGCGTGCCATAAAAACAGCGCAATAATGGCAAACAAAAAGACTTTGCCAATTAAGTGCGGAGCAAAGCCTTGCATGTTGGCGTAAGAAAACACTTCAGCAGGCAAGATGCCGAGCGGCACGGCAAAGCTGGTGATAAACACCAGCATGGCACCAATCAACGCAGACAACATGCCGCCCGCACCAAATAGTAGCCAAAAGATGGGCTCATTAGTTCGTTTTAAATCAGCTTTCATCACAGCCCCCTAGCTAAAAAGCAGACCACAGCCAGCAGTAAGCCACTGGCTAATACGGCGGCAACAATGCCTGTCGCTGTGATGACTGCCGCCCCTAGCCGCTGACCAGAAATAATCACGGGGGGCAAAGTGCGCGGCATGATTTTGAACCAAGTGTAGCCGTGGTAAAGCATCATCAGCAGAATGGCGAAGTTAATCAGCAGCATAATCGCACTGCCGCTAAACACCAGATAAGCATTCCATGCGGCCTCGCCACTGACCAAGCACAGCACACCAGCCAGTAGCTCTAGCGCATAGGCTAAAACAAAAAACGCCGTGCCCTCGTGCACCATATATTCAATAAAGAAAGGATCGCGACGCCACCAGCCAGCCATGGGGCGGATGTAGGGTTTTCTGGCGCTCATTTGCAGCCCTTCGTGTTCGTTGGCAAGAAGCGAAAGAAAAAGTCCTTCGCGCTGGCCATTTTGTTGATATTAACCGCATTGGCTGGGTCCACCATCTTTGGGCAAACCTCAGAGCAGTAGCCAACGGCGGTGCAGTTAAACACCCCTACTTCAGAGTTAATCAACGCTTTGCGCTCCTCTGCGCCGCCATCTCTGGAATCCAAGTTATAACGCTGCAACAGCGCGATCGCACCAGGGCCAATAAAGTCAGGATTTAAGCCCACTTGCGGGCAGGCGGCGTAGCACAACATGCAGTTGATACAGCCTGCAAATTGCGAATAGACATCCATTTCGGCGGGCGTTTGCAGATATTCGCCTTGCTCTAGTGCGCGGGCGTCTTTGGGGATGAGATAGGGTTTTACGCTTTCTAGCTTTTCGATAAAGCTGTCCATCACTACCACCAAATCGCGCTCGATGGGGAAATGCGCCAGCGCCTCAATTCTTACGCCATTTGAATAATCCCGCAGAAAAGTTTTACAAGCGAGCTGAGGCTTGCCATCCACCATCATGCCGCAACTGCCGCAAATAGCTTGCCGGCAAGACCAGCGAAAACTCAGTGTGCCGTCCAGCTCGTCTTTGATGTAGTTCAGCGCGGCCAATAGCGATAAATCGTCCGTGTAAGGAACGGTATAGTCTTGCCAAACAGGCTGCTGATCTTGTTCGGGGCGGTAGCGCAGCACCGATACTTTAATGCTTGCCTCACTCATGCTTTGTTCTCCTGCAATTCGGCCGCTTCACCTGCTGCGCCATAGGCCCGCACTCTGGGTGGGGAGCGGGTGATTTTTACGTCGCCGTAAGTCAGCTTAGGGGCTGCGCTGCCCTGATAATGCGCCAGCGAATGCTTAAGGAAATTCACATCGTCGCGTTCTTCAAAACCATCCAAGCGTTGGTGCGCGCCGCGTGATTCACGGCGGTTCAGCGCCGAATGGGCAATGGCTTGGGCTACATCTAGCTGGTAGCCAAGCTCAATCGCTAGCAGCCACTCGCTATTCCAAACGGTAGATTTATCTTCGATATTGATGTGTTGAAAGCGGGTTTTTAGCTCGGCTAGTTTGTCGCAAGTGGCTTGCATGCTGTCGTGCAGGCGATAAATGCCGCAGCCTTCTTCCATGGTCATCGCCATTTCGCGGCGAATATCGGCAACGCGCTCACTGCCAGTTTGTGCTTTAAGCTGCTGCGCGGGCATAGCGGCGGCCTCGGCCAGCTTGAGTAAAGCCACGCTATCATGCGGCGGGGCCGAGTGGGCAAAACGCGTGGCCGATTCGCCCGCCACTTTGCCAAATACCGATAATTCGGCCAAAGAGTTAGACCCCAAGCGATTCGCCCCGTGTATCCCTACGCTGGAGCATTCACCGGCAGCAAATAGCCCCGCCAGTGGCGCTGCGCAATGAATATCCACCACAATGCCGCCCATGGTGTAATGCACCGCAGGGCGCACTGGGATGGGCTCGGTGACTGGATCCACGCCCATAAATTCACGCGCCAGCTCGCAGATTTGCGGCAGGCGTTCGTGCAGCACTTTGGCACCTAAATGGCGTAAATCTAGGTGCACCACCGCGCCATAGCGGCCTTCAATGGTGCGATTTTTTTGCATCTCGTGCCAAAAAGCCTGCGATAAACGATCGCGCGGCCCCAGCTCCATGGCTTTATTACGTGGCTTATCGCTACAAGGGCCTAAGCCGTAATCCTGCAGATAACGGTAGCCATCTTTATTCAGCAGAAAACCGCCTTCACCTCGGCAGGCTTCAGTAAATAGTAAGCCGGTGCCGGGCATGCAGGTAGGATGGTATTGCACAAATTCCATATCGCGCAGCGGCACGCCGTGGCGATAAGCCACCGCCATGCCATCACCAGTCACAATGCCGCCATTGGTGTTTTCGCGAAATACCCGCCCCGCGCCACCGGTCGCCATGACTACCGCGCCAGCTTCAATCAAAATAAATTCGCCGCTGGCAATTTCGATCGCCAACACACCCTGTACGCGGCCATCGGCCACAATGAGGTCCAGCATGAAGTATTCGTCAAAGCGACGAATCGAAGGGTATTTGATTGAGATTTGAAACAGCGTGTGCAACATATGAAAGCCGGTTTTATCGGCTGCAAACCAAGTGCGCTCAATCTTCATGCCGCCAAAGGGGCGCACATTGATATGGCCGTCTTCCTTACGGCTCCACGGGCAGCCCCAATGTTCTAGCTGCACCATCTCACGCGTACATTCGCCGACAAAATAATTGACTACATCCTGCTCGCACAGCCAATCGCCGCCAGACACCGTGTCATTAAAGTGATGCTCAAGGCTATCGTGCGCCTGCACCACCCCCGCCGCCCCCCCCTCTGCCGCTACCGTGTGGCTACGCATAGGGTAAACCTTAGAAAGCAAGGCTACCGTTTGCGTTGGATCAGCCTCTGCCGCAGCAATCGCCGCCCGCAAACCCGCCCCGCCCGCACCTACAATCACCACATCCGCTTTATATACCCGCATACCACTCCTGCTTACGCCTCAGCGAATAAAACCTGAAGCTACACAATGTAGGGCGATTTAGCAGAGTACCGCTTGATCCTGATCACATAGCGGGCGCTTAGGTAAGCGTAAGTATTAAATATCTTACGTCAAACATAAATACTCCCGCTTGACTAAGAAGAGAGCTAAAGACTAAGGCGTAGAAAACGGGCACACGTTATCTAGATAGTAGAGCCCACGCAGATCTACATCCGCAACACCGCAATCACTTGCTGCACCCGCTGCGCTATCGTTCCAGTGAGCAGGGTGTACGCTACGCCGCGCTTTATCAGCTGCTGCTCATGCCATAGGTGCTGGCGTTGGCGAAAGGCATCCCCTTGGCGTGTGCCGTCTTGCACAAAAGCAAAATCAGGGGCGAGTAAGAAGGTGAAGGAATAGGTGCGCTGGGCCAGTTGTAATAGCTGCGGGTCTACCTTAGCAAACATCGCTTGGCTATAAAAAAGTGTACTTAAGGGCGTGGTATCGCAAAATAAATACTGCCGAGCTTGCGTTTGCAACTGCTGCTCGCGTTGGATTTGAGTTTGAGCAATCACCAATAAATCAGCGTATTCAAGCTGGCCATCTTTTGCCTGCCACAGCTCGCGGCCATATTCGGCGGCGTAGAGCGTGGCAAACTCATCGGCCAGCCGCTTGGCTAAGGTGCTTTTGCCGCTGGATTCACCCCCCAGCAAAGCAATGCATTGTACATCTGGCAGCATAAAATCCTGATAAACCCGCGCCGAAAGCCATTGCTTTGCCTGCTGTGGATTATTGCGAATTTGCGTGGCACTAATGGGAAACTGCTGGCGATCGGGATCAAAAGCAATGTGCTGCACAGGATGAGTAGCCGTTGATAAATAGGCGGCAAAGCCTGGGCCATAGCTTTCACTACTAAAGACACAGTCTGGCCTAAAGCCAAGGCGCAGCAGTACTTGCCGCACAAATTCTCGCTGTACATTATCTGATGCAAAATCATCCGGCAGCTGCAGCTCGGGCCAGCTTGCCAAGCGAGCAGCATCCAGCACACACACTTGTGCCCAAGGAAAAGCAGCCTTTAGCCATTGCCGCCGCAAAGTGCTATGACTCAATGCCTGGCTGGTATAACTAAGCAGCAAAAGCTGATCACAATGCTGCCTAGCAAAGTGAATCAGCGCCTCATGGCCTAAATGCAAGGGGGCAAATTTGCCGACAATTAATCCATATCGCAGCATCAGGAACGCACGTTGACGCATTGCAGCTCGCGCCGCCAGCAATACAGGCCATACAGCACATTGCACCAGTAAAGCAGATAAAAAATCGCCGTAAGCGTTAGGCCACGGGATAAATACAGCGGAATTGAAATGCTATTGACCACCAGCCAGCAAGGCCAGTTTTCTATTCTGCGCTGCACCAGTAAGAGCTGCGCCAGCACGCTAAATGTCAGCACCAGAGAATCAATATAGGGGGCGTAGGCATTGGTAAAATAATGCAGAAGCGTACCGTAAGCCAGTGCCACGAGCAGTGCCAAGGCTACACGTAAGGCAATAAACTGGGGCTTGGATCGCCGCACCGGCAAGGCGCTGCCTGCATGGCCGCGCAGCCATTGCCACCAACCTAGCAAACTGGTCACAATAAAAAACAGCTGCAAAGTGACATCGGCATAGAGTTGGCTACTAAAAAATAGCCAAGCAAATAAGCCGCAGCCCAGTAAACCCACCCACCACGTATGCGGGCTGTTTCTGGCGGCAAGCCAGACTGAAATGGCAAAGCTAATGTTGGCGACAAGTTCAAGAGGGGTAGTAGCAAACATGGTGGCCTTAGATTACTTTGCTAATGTTACGCAGTAAGATCAAAAAATACGCAGCCAACTAAAAACACAAACTGCACGAGCAGATGCCGCATGACCCTTACTTTTTGATTGATTTGGATGATTAGTATCAAGTCGTTATTAAGTAACTCATCTACGCATTATGCTAAAAAAGCAGAGAGAGATTCTCCCTGTTTGATCCATTTTTTTCGTGGATAAATAGTCTTTGTGTATAACGTCAGTTACTTTATTGAAACCGGCTCTAAAATATCCGAAGTGTATTGAATAACTTTGTCCTTGAAAATTGTCCCCTCAGATATTTGGATGGCCCATTCGCCTAAGATTTGCTGCAATACCTGCCTGATTGCATCTGGCGCGGCGGTTCCAGCGTAGCGCATTTCTAAAGCACCATTGGCGGCCTGGTGCAGGGTAAATTGCGCCAAGGCAAAGGGCTGCATGGCTTGGCTAATATCCACATTATTAACCCAGCGCCCATCAAAACTTTTAAAACGCACCGGTGGCCGTCCACTTAGGCCAATCAATACTGGCAAGCCATCCCGTATTTGCAATGAGGCATAATCGCCGGTGCGATAGCGATGCAGTGGCAGCCACGGGTTAAAACCGCCCGTTAGCGTGATTTCGCCCCGCTCCCCCTGCACCACTTCCCGCCCCGTGGCATCCAAAATCTCTAGCCAAAGCCAAGGTTGCAATAGCACATGGCCGCCACGGGCCGCGTCGTAAACCGCAATCGGTCCTGCCTCATTCATCGAGTAAATATCCAACACTGGGCAATGAAAACGCGCTTCTAACTGTTGGCGAACCCCCGCTAACATCTGCATTGAGGTGGATAAAATAGCCCTTGGGCAATGCCGCAAAGGCAGTGCCGCCAAAGCCATTAGCGAGATAGGGTCTCCCGTAATTAGCTCTGGGGCCAAATCATCCAAATAAGGTACGGGGTCGAGCGGATCTCGCCACTCGTTGGGGTTGAGGTTGATTTTAATTAGCCCCGCCTCGTTTTGCAGTGGGTTAAGCGATACATAGCTAAAACAGCGCTGCTGCGCCCCAATCAAAGCCACGCCCAGCTGCCCGCTGGCCGCATCAGGAAATACATTAAACAAGGCTAAGGCGCGCCGATGAAATGCCTGATAGCGTGCGGCCACCAAGGGGTGCGAAGGCACTATTAAAGGGTGGCCGCTGCTGCCACTGGTGCTGAACGCAATCAGCTCATCCAGCGGTAAGCCATTAGGAACAAATTGAGTCACATCTCGGCTTAAATCTGCACGGCAAGTGGTGGGTAGCTGCAAAAAATCCAGTGCATCGTTCCCCAAAAAATACGGCACATCGCGGCGGCACATGGCTAAAAAATCAGTAAGCCAAGCAGGCTGCGTCTTAAGATTGGATGAAATCAAATGGGGCAATGGGGCCATTAAGGCCTGTTGGATATACGCACTGACGGCAGCTTGATGGGCGCGACTCAAGCGGTGCCCACTTTGATTACGGTAGTACGGGGCGTGGGGATGACAGATTAATCGCTTAAGTAACGCTAAGCCCGTGGCGGATATATCGGGAAAATAATCAAGATGAATGCCTTGCTCAATAGCTGCGGACACGGTTATTCACGCATCCATTTGTCTGCCGCATTTTGTGCTTCTTCCCGCGCTAGGGCAGCGCGGATTTTCTCTGCGCGCTGCGCGGGTGTTTGTTGGCGGATTTCTTCAGCTCGGGCCAGAATATCGGCCTCTTCTTTTGTGAGGTCTTCGCTGACTCTTTGTTCTGGCGTTAGTGCGGCCCGACGCGCTACTTCAGCAACGCTAATATCCCATTCGCGCTGCTCTGCTGCGCTCATCACCACTTCCGCACTATTTTCCACCGTGGTAGGCGAAGCATCAGGGCGGCCGCGCATAATCCAGCCAAGGTTCATAACGGTAATGAGCAATAGTAAAAACATCATCAGCCACAGAGCGAATAGCCAAAAGCTCCCTGCGGCATAACGCTCATAACTCGCGATAGATGATCCTAGGAGTAGACCAAACCCCGAAACTAAAGCCGGCATTTGCCCTTGTGCTTTCTCGCGCCCAAAGCCCCAAAGTAGCAATAAATAAGCTAAGGCGCTGTTTAAGCATAAATCAATCAGGCTATGGCTTGGCAGCTCGGCGTAGTGGGTACTTAGGCCCAATAATCCAAGGCCAAGAATAAGTTGTATTAGCCACATAGGGCACCTAGTAGTCTGACGAAACATTTAAAATAGCTGACACTAGTATATAGGACGGCCCAATTACGCTCGCAAATCAATCACCAGCGTTACCGTGAGAACGCTTTTGCTGCAAGTTTTTAAGCAAAACAACGCCGCTACCCAATGCAGGATAAGCGGCGCTTTTGCATTAAACGGGGCATGCTGCCCGCTTTAATTACTTCAGCGGATGTGAAGCCAATGGATTGCCACCCAATGCATTAGAAATATCGGCAATCGCTTTTTGCGCGCGCACGCTATTACCTGCGCCATCCAAAGGCGGCGAGATCACCGCAATGCCAAACTTGCCTGGGGAAACAGCGATAATGCCACCACCCACACCACTTTTTGCCGGTAGGCCGGTTCTATATAGCCACTTGCCAGAGTCGTCATACAGGCCGGCGGTCGCCATTACGGCCAAGATTTCTGGCACGTTTTCGGTTTTAACGACTTGCTTGCCAGTCAGTGGATTCTTGCCGCCATTGGCCAGTGTGCCCGCCATCATGGCCAAATCTTTGGCATTAACGCCAACAGAGCACTGGCGCGTATAGATGTCAGTCGCACGATCCGGGTTAGATTTGATCTTTCCGTAAGCGTACATTAAGCGACCAATGGCTTGGTTGCGCTGATTGCTTTCGGCTTCTGATTGGTAAACATCGTTGAGTACTTTAAGCGGGCGGCCTGCGAAATCGCTATAAAACCCAGAAATTTTGCCCCAAATTTCATCGTAAGTTTCACCCTTCACCATGCTGGTTGCAGCAATGGCACCAGGATTAACCATGGCATTCATTTCTGCGCCTTTATTTTGCTCAATAGCAACAATAGAGTTAAACGCTTGGCCCGTGGCATCTACACCTTGATTATTAAGAATAGAGTCTGCACCCGATTCTTCAATAACCTTTGCCATAGTAAATACTTTAGAAATCGATTGAATCGAAACTTCCGTTGTTACATCGCCCTTGGTATAAACCTTGCCATCTGCCGTGACTAAAACAATGCCATATATTTTGGAATCGACTTTAGCTAAAGCAGGGATATAGTCAGCATTTTTGCCTTCTTGCAAACCTTTGTAATTATCATAAGCGGCATTGAGTGCCGCCTCGATATCGGATTGCTTAAATAAATCTTTCGCCTGGGCTGCGCCACTGAGCGCCAGCGTCAGTGTTACGGCTAAAATGCTGCTGCGTTTTTTCATCGTAAAACTCCTTATTTACATTTCTTTGAAGTGAAACTTGCAGTGGCGAATATACCAAAAAGTTTACTAGAAAAAGCCGCATTAAGTCTCTTGTATAACTTTTAATAAAAAGGCATGAAAATATGTTTTTGTACTAAAAAAACATACCAAACGAATAAAAATACCAACAAGTGATAAAAAAATTCGTACTAATACCACTACCAACAAAACAGCAAATGATAAGAAATAGCAAAAATTAACGGTGTTTAAACCACACCAAACAGACACACTTGAGGCTACACATGAAAGCTTTCAATAATCATTGCGCGTCCTTTTTGTATTATTACAAAAGCCATGCAACTAGCTTTGCCAATGTTTTATATAAATGATATCGTCATCACAATACTTTTATTTAAAGCCAAAAATATGCGTAAATTTAGCTGGAAATCACGCCTAGGCTCCGTCAGCATTTTGCTACTTTTGATCCTAATTATTAACCCATAAATAAGAGCGTTCTTGCTATTAGCTGAATTACTTGGCGCCGAAGTCTTGCTTATTTTTATCTATGGGCAATTACGTTTTTACGGACTTTATTCTTTGCCCTACCTAAGCAAAGCCGCTGCAGGCGCATGTTTGTATATAGGCAAAGCTATTGGGCTATTTTTTTGGCTTTACGAGGTATTATTTCGCCGCCAATATATGCACACCATGCCTTATATCGTAATGGATAAAATAATATCAATTAGAAATCTCACCAAGAAATTCAACTCTTGCGAACAAAACCAAGCACTTTAAGAATAAATATGCTCCATCACATTTCATTTGGCATCAGCAATATTCAGCGCTCGGCTTTCTTTTACGATGCAGTGCTCGCAACGCTTGGCTATACACGCGTCTGGGAGGATCTTGAGGGCGACGATGCAGCCATAGGTTATGGCATTACAGGCGGGGGCGATCAGTTTACTATTAAATTACGCAGCCCTAGTTACGCCCCTAGCGCTGGGTTTCATTTGGCTTTTGCTGCCCCAAACAGGGCAGCTGTGGATGCTTTTTATCAAGCGGCGCTTGCCCATGGCGGGCAAGATCATGGTGCGGCAGGGCTGCGCCCTGATTACGGCCCGCATTATTACGCCGCCTTTGTGCTAGACCCTGATGGTTATCACATTGAAGCGGTCATTACCCAAGCAAAATAAACCGCTACAGCGAGGCAAACACACGCATTACTCCGCATCTAAGGTCATCACCGGCCGAAGCGTGGCGCGGATTGTGGCGATATCTGGGATAGCCTTGGCCTGCCAGCGAATCACACGTATCCCTGCCGCAGTCAGTGCGCGATCTTTTTTAGCATCGGCAATGATGCGATCTTGGCGCTGATGCGTAGCGTCATCCAGCTCGATCACCGCCACAATACTGGAATCTTTATTGCACAGCACAAAATCAGCGCTCATGCGGTTAATACGGTTGAGCCAAGCGCGATAGTTATGGCCTTTTTTTACACCTAGCAAGCAAGAGAGCTGCACCTGTGCCAGCACCATGTGCTCGGGCATGGCTTGCAGTAGGCGAAAATACAGCACTTGCTCTGGGCTTGAGAGCGGATTCTTGGCATAAAATGGCCAAGCCCCCTCTTCTTCAGCACCTTTGGCTTTAGCCTTTAACAATGACAAAACCATCAGCACGGCAAAGATCAGTAATAAAAGTAGAATAAATTTCATAAAATCCCCAATAAGACCAGCGATAAATTAGCAGTGCATTGTAAGACAACATTAAGCAAAATCGTTCAAATCAAATGCCATACAATAAAAAAGAGCGCTTTAAGCGCTCTTTTTTAAAACTTAATAACGATGGGTTTAACTACGTCGCCAAGTCGTGCCCTGCGCGTTGTCTTCTAGCACAATCCCTGCTGCGATGAGCTCATCCCGAATACGATCTGATTCAGCAAAGTTTTTAGCACCACGTGCCGTTTTACGAGCGACGATCAGCGCTTCAATCGCCTCGGCACGGTATTCGTCTTGGCCAATACCTGCTTGCAAGTAAGCCGTGGCATCACGTTGCAACAAGCCCAAGACCGCGCCCAGCGCTTTAAGCTGGCCCGCCAAGGCGGCAGACTGCTGTTTGTTTACCTCTAAAGCTAGCTCGAACAATACGGCAACGGCTTCTACCGTATTAAAGTCATCATTCATCGCGGCTTTAAAGCGCACTGCATAGCCGCTACTCCAATCGATTTCGGCATCTTCAGCGGGCACGTTTTTGAGCGTGGTGTACAAACGATTGAGAGCGCCTTTTGCGTCATCCAAATGGGCATCACTGTAATTAAGCTGACTGCGGTAATGGGCACGTAAGATAAAGAAGCGCACCACTTCAGGATCGTATTTTTCCAGCACTTCGCGGATGGTGAAGAAATTGCCGAGGCTTTTCGACATTTTTTCGTTATCCACCCGAATAAAACCGTTATGCATCCAATAGTTCACATAAGCATGGCCATGTGCGCCTTCGGATTGGGCGATTTCGTTTTCGTGGTGCGGGAACTGCAAATCTGCGCCGCCGCCATGAATATCAAAATGGCTACCTAAATGATGGCAACTCATGGCCGAGCATTCGATATGCCAGCCCGGACGGCCCTCGCCCCATGGGGATGCCCATTTGGCATCTTGTGGCTCATCGGCTTTAGCGGCTTTCCACAGCACAAAATCTAGTGGATCTTGCTTGTTGACATCTACATCCACACGCTCGCCAGCGCGTAAATCGTCGAGCGATTTGCCGGATAATTTGCCGTAGCCTTCGAATTTACGCACCGCAAAATACACATCGCCATTGGGGGCGGGATACGCTAAGCCTTTAGCAATCAGGCTAGCGATAAGATCGTGCATGCCTTGCACGTGCTCGGTCGCGCGGGGCTCGTGGTCTGGACGAATCACGCCCAGCGCATCAAAATCTGCATTCATGGCCGCAATAAAACGGCCCGTTAGCGCATTGATAGCTTCACCGTTCTCTAGCGCACGTTTAATGATTTTGTCATCGATATCGGTAATATTACGCACATAATTCAGTGCATAGCCCGAAGTGCGTAGCCAGCGTGCCACCATATCAAACACCACCACCATGCGGGCGTGCCCCAGATGACAGTAGTCGTAGACGGTCATGCCGCAGACATACATATTCACCTTGCCATCGAGGATGGGCTGAAAGAGCTGTTTTTCGCGTGCCAGAGTGTTGTAGACGTTTAACATGGAAGCGGTTTCGTTTGCGTAAAAGGGCGATTCTACCAAAGCTGCCCCCGCTCTGCTGCATAAGCCTTTGCTTTATGCAGACTAGGCGCACATATTCACTCAAAACCAGCAAGAATTATTGACAATGTCATGCTTAAATATTATAAGAATCTTTCTCAATAAAACAGTAAGGACAGGTAAATGCGTAAGACTGCCGCCGTAATATTCTTATTTAGTGCGTTTTTAAGCGCTTGTGCCAGCACCAGAACACCAGATAATCAGCTTGCCGATTACGAAGAAAAAGAATACGTCACCGGTAGCAATATTCCACGCAAAGATCGCACCTCATCCGGCCTAGTAAAAACTTACGATAAAGAACTACTACAAGAATTACAAAATCGCCCTTTAATTTCCCCAAATACGAATTAGCAATAAAGATTAAGCCGTGCCTTTTTTCGTCCACGAAAAATACTAAATACACGAAAAAAATCAAACAAATGTGCTTGGTTCCTTTTGGATGGATGGTTTGGTTTTCATCAAGACCTCGATGCGCGGTACCGTCATCCGTAATTGGTTTTGTTGCTTATTACTTAAATCAATCGTGATGTTGGTAGCCGTGCTGCATTTTTCGTGATTTTTGTGGACTACATCTTTTTTGATGTCACTACGTCATATTGAAGAGTAAACAAATACAGCTGGCCTTATTCCAAATAGCGCCGCCCACCATAGCCGCTAATCCCCATCATCAAACGCACTACCGCATGGCAGAGCCAGGGAATAACGCGGTAAACCCAGCGATCGCGTTCCACCATGCTTTTTTTAATTTGCCGAGCGTCTTCAAGCAAGGCGCGGCGCAAATCGGCCCGCAGCTCCGCCGCAAAGGCCCTTTCGCGCACAAAGATATTTGCCTCGCGCGCGAGCAGAAGGCTTAGTGGATCTAAATTACTAGAGCCTACCGTCGACCAGATGCCATCAATCGTCGCAACTTTGGCGTGCATAAAGCCTTTTTCATACTCGTAGATTTCTATCCCAGCATTTAAAAATTGCTGATAAAACCCCAGGCTGGCGTAATGCAGTAAGCGATGCTCCACCCTGCCTTGCACCAATAGCACCACACTGACCCCACGTTTGGCGGCTTGAATTAAAGCGCGGCGAAAGCGATAGCCCGGCAAAAAATAAGCATTGGCAATAATGATCTCATGCCTAGCCCGCGTAATTGCTTGAAGGTATTCACGTTCAATATCACCACGATGGCGCAGATTATCCCGATACAAAAACTGCCCACGGGCACGCCCTAGTATCATGGGTGATGGCTTGAGCCGGCTTCTTTTTGCCCAATCGGGGTGCAATTGCACCCATGCGGTATGCCGCCATAAATGATCTACCGATTCGTGTAGCTGCATCACCAAAGGCCCAATCATTCGCACGGCATAATCGTAGCGCGGTGCCCAGCCCGTTTGATTGGGCTCGATATCCGAAAGAATGTTAATCCCCCCAATAAAGGCGACTGAGGCATCAATCACGGCTAATTTTCGATGCAAGCGGCGTAAACGCTGCCTATCGAACGATATGGCTTTAACCTCTGGCCTAAAGAACAAAAGCCGCACGCCGGACTGCGTTAATTGCTTTTGCCATGTCGCCGCTAAATGCCCAGCGCCAAAGCCATCTAGCTGTAAATTAACCCTGACACCACGCTGTGCCGCGGCCATCAAAGCCTGCATCACCGCAATACCTACCTCATCGGCTTCGAACAAATAGCTTTCTAAAAATACCTCATGCTTGGCGATTGAGATCGCGTCAATCAGCGCGGGAAAATAATCGGCACCATTAAAAAGCAATTTGAAACGATTCCCCGCCACATACATAAGTTAGCCTCATATTTTTTAAGAATATCCACCCAGTTGCCCCAAGCTTGCTTGCTGAGTAGGCGTTAATTGTGACTAGGGACTAAAATACCTTCTTCGGTTCTGTGCAGTACCGTATATAGCGGCACATGATCCGATAAATTAGACCACGGCATTCCGCCCAATACATTGGCCGCTTGCACGGTAAAGCCGCGCAAGTAGATTCTATCTAGCGATAACATGGGCAATTGCGCCGGAAAGCTCTTGGCCGATACGCCGTGCAAGGCATTAAAAGCTTCGATTAAGCCCAGCTCACGGGCAAATTGCATCGTGGCCTCACCGCGCCAATCGTTAAAATCGCCTGCCAAGACCAAAGGTGCATCGTGCGGCACATCATTTAACACGCGCTCAATCAACATCTTTACCTGCTTACGCCTATCCATTGCGCGCAAGTTAAGGTGCACACACAGTGCATGCAAGGGCTGAGGCCAGCCTGGCACGGCTAATTCACAGTGCAAGACCCCACGTTGCTCAAATCGATGCAGGGTTAAATCATGATTGTGCCAACGCACAATAGGAAAGCGCGAAAGTAAAGCATTGCCGTGATGGCCTAGCTTGTAGCGTGCATTTAAGCCATAAGCAGTGTGGAAATCCCCCGCCAAAAACTCATGCTGCGGGCTACTTGGCCAAGTGGCAAAGCGCTGGCCACGCTGGCTATGCGCGCCTTGCACCTCTTGTAAAAAAATCAAATCAGGCGCAAGCGCCTGTAAGGCTTCGCGTACATCATGCACTACCAATCGCTGATTAAAAAGCGATAATCCCTTGTGAATGTTGTAAGTTGCAACCTTTATAGAAATATTATTAATCAATGCGTTACCGTTCAAATAGAGGAACCAAAATACATCAAAAACATTCGATATTGGAGCAATTAATCAAAGCCTTATGTCCGCATTTCGGATGATTTTTACTCTTTTTTTATTAATTACTCAGTGATTCTACGGATTTACTGCCCGATGTGTCGGACTGTATTCACGTTTTGTGGTGCAAGCTTGCGTAATGCCAAGCAACACAAAACGACCAGTGAACTTGCCCTAAGCGCACAGTCATTCGCTTATTCGCCCGCACGTATTTATAGACCCCCACCTTTCACGATCAAAGTCATGTACGCCACTAGTCCCGCTCGTTAGTTTGAATCGCCGCCATTTGGTTTTTGCCCAATTGTATGCGCGCGGTAGAAACCAATAAACCACACAATTACAAAATTCAAACGCGATAATTTCACACTTAGACAGAAAGTAGCTACACTGGCATTTTAAAATTTAATAATTAAAGGAGGTTAAAGAAGTAAACACTATATTTTGGAATTTACCGCTTAATGCAAACGGCACGAATATAAAACGCAGGGGGCACCAATTCGCTGCAGATGCATAAGCTTGGCGATAATCAGGTTTAATTTCTAATTAAATAGAGAAAAAAAATGGAAAAATATGTAGACAGCGTGCATGCATTAGCACGATCAAACAGTATTCCAGGCAATGCAGATTTAAACGCCCAATCGACTGATGATATGGAAATTCCTGAAGATGGAGAAATCCCTCAGGAAATGTTAGATCTTGTTGACGCCGGTTATCTTATTATTGACCAAGATAGAAATGTTTCGATTACACAAAAATACAGAGACCACGTACTAACCAGCCCTCCTACTGATTCTTTGGGGAAGGAAAAAACGGTTACTTTTGTTGGCGAAAACACGATCGTGTTTTCAGAAAGCGTTGCTTCACAGGCGGCTGGCAACGAAAATAAAATTACTTGGCATTGGTGGGGGCATCAACTTTACCTCAGTGCTGCCTCTGTTAATCTTCTAAATAGCTTCATAAATAATAGCAATGTTGGGATGATGAGCGATTTTATCGGCAATTTCATTCCAAATATTTTAGCTTATCCTATCGCTTTATATATTTTGTACCATCAGGTTGCTTTTAATACGGCAAATAACAATAGAAAGGGAGTCATACTTAAGTACATCTGGGGAATTCCTGCAGGTTTTAGATCGCAATAATTGGTAAATGAGCCTGTAAATCTTTCTGTGTAAATGCCTTTGGAATTACTGGTGGCCGTTCAGCCGGTCACCAAATTCTATAACGAAACGATTCAGCGCCATCCGCCAGTTTTGAATCGGCATCGTCCATTTCTTTGAAGCCTGTTCGAT
>NZ_JANXSO010000130.1 GCF_025352645.1 Iodobacter sp.
CCGAGCGTATGGCCGTAACCGCGCTCGAACGGCTCCATCACGACCTTCGCCTGGGCAGCGTTTAAAGCCTGCACATCAATGATGCGCGGCTTGAGCAACTCATTCGCGTTGATTTGCATAAGTCAGTATCCCTTGGCTAGCCGGGTCAGAATGTTACTTGGAGTAGAATTCTACAACCAGCGCTTCATTGATGTCGCTAGACAGATCAGAACGCTCTGGCATGTTTTTAAACATACCTTCAAGTTTCTTAGAATCTACCTGAACCCAGCTCGGAAAACCGATACCCTCAGCCAAGGAAACAGCTTCCTGGATGCGAGCCTGAGTCTTCGACTTATCGCGAACTGAAACAACGTCGCCAGCCTTAACCAAGTACGATGGAATATTTACAACATTGCCGTTCACCACAATTGCCTTGTGGGAAACAAGCTGACGAGATTCGGCACGTGTAGAGCCAAAACCCATACGATAAACCACGTTATCGAGACGACATTCGAGAATCTTTAACAGATTTTCACCAGTCGAGCCTTTACGACGGCTAGCTTCTTCAAAATAACGACGGAACTGACGTTCCAATACACCGTAAATACGACGAATCTTTTGCTTTTCGCGCAAATGAACACCGTAGTCGGACAGACGTGATGGCTTTTTACCGCCGCTCACACCATGCTGACCAGGAGCTTGTTCTAGTTTGCACTTACTATCCAAAGAACGACGAGCGCTCTTCAGGAAAAGATCCGTACCCTCACGACGTGCAAGTTTGCACTTGGGTCCAATATAACGAGCCATAACTTACTCCGGGATTAGATACGACGCTTCTTCGGCGGACGACAACCGTTATGCGGAATCGGCGTAACATCCGAAATACTCGTGATCTTGAAGCCGAGTGCGTTTAATGCACGCACAGCGGATTCACGACCCGGACCCGGACCCTTGATGCGAACTTCGAGGTTCTTTACACCGTATTCTTGGGCAACTTTACCAGCAGCTTCTGCAGCTACCTGAGCTGCAAAAGGTGTACTTTTCCGAGAGCCTTTGAAACCAGCACCGCCCGAGGTAGCCCAAGACAGTGCATTCCCTTGGCGATCAGTGATGGTAATGATCGTGTTATTGAAAGATGCGTGCACGTGCACAACACCTTCAGACACGCTCTTTTTGACTTTCTTACGTACACGTACTGTGTTTGCTTTAGCCATTCTTCAATTCCTTGCTATTACTTCTTGCCAGCGATGGACTTACGCGGACCCTTGCGAGTACGCGCATTGGTACGAGTACGCTGACCGCGGCACGGAAGTCCCCTGCGGTGACGGAAACCACGGTAACAACCAAGGTCCATAAGACGCTTGATACTCATGGTCACTTCGCGGCGCAAATCACCCTCGACAACATACTTGCCAAGTTCTTCACGCAGCAGATCTAGTTCAGCATCACTGAGATCTTTAACCTTTTTTGTAGGCTCAACGCTTGTAGCTGCGCAGACGGCATAGGCGCGGGTGCGACCAATACCGAAAATAGCCTGAAGGCCGATCACAGTATGCTGATGATTCGGGATATTAACCCCAGCAATACGGGCCATACTTTTCTTACCCCAGGTTCAAAAAGCTTTGCATGTTAACATCAGGAACTGATTGTCGCAACAATCAGCCTTGACGCTGCTTGTGCCGCGGGTCGGTGCAAATCACACGCACAACACGGTTGCGGCGTACGATTTTACAATTGCGGCAAATTTTCTTGACCGACGCTTGAACTCTCATCGTCTTTCCTTTCGATCAAAATTAAATCCGAGCTATTACTTAGCTCGGAATACGATGCGAGCCTTGGTCAGGTCGTAGGGAGTTAACTCCACTGTAACCTTATCTCCAGGCAAAATGCGAATGTAGTGCATACGCATCTTACCAGAAATATGACCAAGAACCACATGTCCGTTTTCGAGCTTGACCTTGAAAGTTGCATTTGGCAACGTTTCCAAGACTTCGCCCTGCATCTGAATGACTTCGTCTTTCGCCATAGCCTGTTACGCCTAGCCCTTGAAGTTAGCTTTCTTGAGCAGACTCTCGTACTGATGTGAGAGCACGTATGACTGCATCTGCGACATAAAGTCCATTGTCACAACTACTAGAATTAGCAGAGAAGTACCGCCAAAATAGAATGGAACATTCCACTTCAGGATCAAAAACTCTGGAATCAAGCAGATTACAGTGATATAGACAGCACCGATAAGTGTGAGCTTTAAAATCAACTTTTCGATATATTTCGCAGTGTGGTCACCCGGGCGGTAGCCCGGAATCATTGCTCCGCTTTTCTTCAAATTATCTGCAGTTTCCTTCGGATTGAAGACTAAAGCAGTATAGAAATAGCAGAAGAAAATGATCGCAGTCGCATACAACAATACGTAGAGAGGCTGACCAGGATGCAGCATGTCACCGATCGACTTTAACCATGACAATTTATCGCTGTTACCAGTCCACGACAGTAAAGTCGCAGGGAACAAGATAATTGATGAAGCAAAAATCGGAGGGATCACGCCCGCCATATTCAGTTTCAGTGGAAGGTGAGTGCTTTGCGCCTGCATCATACGATTGCCAACTTGGCGTTTCGCATAGTGAACAGGTACTTTGCGCTGGCCGCGTTCAACAAACACAACCGCAGCAGTTAATAGCACAACACCAACAAAGAGGAACAGCACAAGCAGAATAGGTAGTGCGCCCTGATTGGCCAGTGATAATGTCTTACCGATTGCCGAAGGCAAGCCGGAAGCAATACCTGAACAGATCAAAATAGAGATACCGTTACCGATACCTCGTTCGGTGATCTGCTCACCCAACCACATCAGAAACATGGTGCCTGTAACCAGCGTCACGATCGTTGTAAACACAAACTGAGCTTGTGCTACAACCACCAGATTCGGCTGCTTAAATAGCATCATTGCAATACCAAAGCTCTGTGCAGTAGCAAGAAGCAGCGTCGCATAACGCGTATATTGCGTAATTTTACGACGGCCTGCCTCTCCCTCTTTTTTCATCTGCTTCAGAGATGGCAGCACCTCGGCAGCGAGCTGTAAAATAATCGATGCCGAAATGTAAGGCATGATCCCGATAGCGAACACGGTAAAGCGAGAGAGAGCACCACCGGAAAACATATTGAACATGTTCAATAAACCGGTTTGCGACGACTCAAACAATTTTGCCAGTTCAGCCGGATTGATTCCTGGCACCGGGATGTGTGCACCAATTCGATATACGATCAGTGCCCCGATGAGAAACCAAATCCGACTTTTTAGATCTGCAAACTTATTTGCAGAACCAGCCAGAGCGGGATTTGCCATTACTGCCTTATCCTCAGTTTACCGAATTACTCGGTGATGCTGCCACCAGCTGCTTCAATAGCAGCACGGGCACCCTTAGTTACAGCCAAGCCCTTGAGTACAACTGCACGCTCGATAGTGCCGGAAAGTACAACTTTCCCGCGCAGAGCACGCTGAGATACCACACCAGCTTGAAGCAGCGCTTCAAAGGTAATTTCGCTCAATGGCAAATCATTGATGTCCGACAAGCGAACTTCAGCGGTATCACCACGTGTGAGAGAAACAAAACCACGTTTTGGCAGACGGCGTTGTAAAGGCATTTGACCGCCCTCAAAACCGACTTTATGGAAACCACCAGTACGTGACTTCTGACCTTTGTGACCACGACCAGACGTTTTGCCTAAGCCAGAGCCAATACCGCGGCCTACACGACGCTTAGCGTGAGTAGAACCAGCAGCTGGTTTCAGGTTATTAAGTTCCATTTAGCCTTCCACCTTCAGTAGGTAGCTAATCTTGTTAGCCATACCACGATTTTCTGGGGTATCGATCACTTCAGAGCTACTGTTAAGACGACGGAGACCTAAGCCACGGGCGCAAGCCTTGTGAGCTTCCAGTCGACCAATCAGACTTTTAACTAAAGTTACTTTGAATTTCTTAGAGTCGCTCATTTAGCAGCCCCTAGAATCTCTTCAACGCTCTTACCACGTTTCGCAGCGATATCCGCTGGTGTATGCAGTTTAGAAAGACCGTTTAATGTTGCACGCACAATGTTGTACGGGTTGGTCGAACCATGGCACTTTGCCGAAATATTATGGATACCCATAACTTCGAACACAGCACGCATTGGGCCGCCAGCAATAATACCCTTACCATTTGCAGCAGGCTGCATAAACACGGTAGTCGCGCCATGCTTGCCGTAAACGGTGTGTTGGATAGTGCCGCCATTTAAAGAAACTTTCTGCAATTTGCGTCGAGCTTCTTCCATTGCTTTTTGTACGGCTACAGGCACTTCTTTCGACTTGCCCTTGCCCATGCCAACGCCGCCATCACCATCACCAACTACTGTCAGTGCGGCAAAACCAAGGATACGACCACCCTTGACGACTTTGGTAACGCGATTTACAGCGACCATCTTTTCACGAAGGCCGTCGCCGCGTTCTTCCATATCGTTCTTAGCCATATATCAACTCCAAACTCAATTAGAAGACGAGGCCGCCCTCACGAGCGGCATCAGCTAAGGCCTTAACACGGCCGTGATATTTGAAGCCGGAACGGTCAAATGCAACCGTTTCGACACCCGCAGCTTTCGCTTTTTCAGCGATACGCTTGCCAATCACGACTGCGGCATCAACAGAGCCGCCGTTCTTGATTTGGCTACGAACATCTGCTTCAAGTGTTGAAGCAGAAACCAGTACTTTACCACCGGTTTCGTCGATGATCTGGGCGTAGATGTGACTGTTGGTGCGGTGCACCGACAGACGCAACATCTTGAGCTCCGCAATCTTTGCACGGGTTTTACGTGCGCGGCGGAGTCGAGCTTGGTTCTTGTCCATGATTCAGCCTCGATTACTTCTTCTTGGTTTCTTTCAATACGACAACCTCATCCGAATAGCGTACGCCCTTGCCTTTATATGGCTCTGGTTTACGGTATTCACGGATTTCGGCTGCAACTTGACCAACTAGTTGCTTGTCGGCGCCCTTGAGGACGATTTCGGTTTGTGTCGGGGTTTCCACCTTCACACCCACTGGCATTGTATGCGCAACTGGATGAGAAAAGCCGAGAGTCAGGTTCAAGACATCGCCTTGAGCCTGAGCACGGTAACCAACGCCTACCAGCAAGAGCTTACGCTCAAAGCCTTTAGAAACGCCTGCTACCATGTTATTTACCAACGCACGCAATGTACCGGACATAGAGCGAGCATGTTTAGATGCACTCTTGGCGGCAAATTGAACGGCATTGTCCTCAACCTTAACGTCAACATCAACACAAAGTGCTTGCGTCATTGTGCCGTGCGGGCCCTTCACAACGATTTCACCAGCGGCGAATTGAACTTCAACGCCTGCTGGGATAACTACTGGGTTTTTTGCTACGCGAGACATCGATTCACCTCTTTAAGCGACGACGCACAGAAGCTCGCCACCAATACCATTGGCACGTGCTTTGCGATCTGTCATTACGCCTTTGGAGGTGGACAAAATAGCCACACCCAGACCGTTCATCACCGTTGGGATTTCTGTAGCACCTTTATAGATGCGCAGACCCGGCTTGGACACACGGTCCAAACGCTCGATAACCGGACGACCAGCGTAGTACTTGAGTTCGATGGTCAGAACAGGCTTAACTTCACCTGCGACTTCAAACGATTCGATATAACCTTCATCTTGCAACACGCCAGCAATTGCTAACTTTAGCGTGGACGATGGCATTGTAACTTGTGCCTTGTCCGCGCGTTGCGCGTTGCGAATACGGGTTAGCATATCGGCGATAGGATCATGCATTGCCATGTTTTATCTCTCCTATTACCAGCTAGCCTTGACCATGCCAGGAACTTCACCCTTGAAGGCGAGTTCACGTAGCTTGATACGGCCGAGTCCGAATTTGCGATACACGCCACGACCACGACCAGTAATCGAACAACGATTTACTAGACGTACTGGGCTTGCATTACGCGGAAGCTGCTGGAATTGCAAACGAGCAGCAAAACGCTCTTCGTCAGATGCATTCTGGTCATTGATGACCGCCATCAGCTTTTCACGCTTGGCGGCGTACTTGGCGACGGTTGCACGACGCTTTTCCTCACGCTTAATCACTGCGACTTTAGCCATGGTTGCCTCAACTCTTGAATGGGAACTTGAAGCAAGCGAGTAAAGCACGCGCTTCTTCATCGGATTTAGCTGTAGTGGTAATCGTAATATTCATACCACGCAAAGCATCAATCTTATCGTATTCGATTTCTGGGAAAATGATTTGCTCACGTACGCCCATATTGAAATTACCACGACCGTCAAACGATTTACCACTCACGCCGCGGAAATCGCGTACACGTGGCAGAGCAACCGTTACCAGACGATCCAAGAATTCGAACATGCGTTCGCGGCGCAAAGTCACTTTGCAGCCAACCGGATACCCTTCACGAATCTTGAAACCAGCAATCGACTTTTTAGCTACAGTAACAACCGGCTTTTGACCAGCAATTTTCACCAAATCACCAACAGCATGGTCCATCACTTTCTTATCCGCAATCGCTTCGCCAACACCCATGTTAATGGTAATTTTGTCGATGCGTGGGACTTGCATGATGGACTTATAGCCGAACTGTTCAACCAGTTTCGGAATTACTTGTTCTTTATAAAACTCTTGCAGACGAGCCATTTTCATCACCCCTTAGCCGCCAACCACTTCGCCACTAGACTTAAAGAAACGAACCTTACGGCCATCCTCCAAAGTCTTGAAGCCAACGCGATCAGCCTTGCCCGTTGCAGTGTTAAACAAGGCAACATTAGAAATGTGAACCGGCATAGTCTTTTCGACGATACCGCCCTGTACACCGCGCATTGGATTAGGCTTTTGGTGTTTTTTCACCACATTAACGCCCTCAACCACGACACGATCTTCAGCCGGGATTACGCGCAGCACTGTACCGCGCTTGCCGTTGTCCTTGCCTGTGATAACGATGATTTCATCGCCTTTGCGAATCTTGTTCATGCCCGTCCCCTTACAACACTTCTGGCGCAAGTGAAACGATTTTCATAAATCGTTCATTGCGCAGCTCACGAGTCACTGGCCCAAAAATACGGGTACCAATTGGCTCAAGCTTGGCGTTAAGGAGAACTGCAGCGTTGCCATCAAACTTGATAAGCGAACCATCAGCACGGCGTACGCCCTTAGCGGTGCGAACCACTACGGCGCTATATACGTCACCTTTTTTAACACGGCCACGAGGGGCAGCATCTTTAATGGCAACCTTAATAATATCGCCCACCGAAGCGTAGCGACGCTTGGAACCACCAAGAACCTTAATGCACATTACTGAACGTGCACCAGTGTTATCGGCAACTTCAAGCCTAGTTTGCATTTGAATCATTGAAACAAACCTCCAACTTTTTCCGCCTATAATCTCGGCAAAACCGAGTCGCTCGGCAAAACCGAGCATTAGCAGCTAGTTTTGGATCCCGTAGGGAAGAACTCCATATAAAACGTGATGTTATATATGGATAAGAAAGCGGGCATTGTACATAAAGCACAATACCCGCGCAAGCACGTATTAAATATTAATTACGAGCTTTTTCTACCAGCGTCGTCACAGCCCAATTTTTGGTTTTGGACAGTGGACGAATTTCTACGATTGTAACCAAATCACCTTCGTGATATTGATTGCTTTCGTCGTGCGCATGGTATTTTTTGGAACGACGCATCATCTTGCCGTAGAGCGGGTGTTTAACCAGACGCTCTACCAACACGGTAACAGTCTTATCCATTTTGTCGCTGACGATACGGCCTGTCAGTTCGCGCTTCAGTTTAGCTTCAGACATCGTTAAGCCGCCTTCTGAGCCATGATGGTATGAACGCGCGCAATATCTTTGCGCACACGGTTGAGTTCGCTTGGCTTTGCCAGTTGACCCGTCGCATGCTGCATACGCAAGCTAAATTGCGCCTTCAACAATGCGGTCAACTCAGCCTTCAGCTCTTCAACAGATTTCTGATGTAGTTCAGCAGCTTTCATCGTTGTCCCGCCTGACGAGTGACAAAGGTAGTCGCGAATGGCAACTTAGCAGAAGCAAGGCGGAAAGCCTCACGTGCAACTGCTTCATCAACACCATCCAACTCATACAATACTTTGCCTGGTTGAATCTCAGCAACCCAGTAATCCGGGCTACCCTTACCATTACCCATTCGCACTTCAGCGGGCTTGGTAGAGATTGGCTTATCTGGGAACGTACGAATCCATACACGGCCACCACGCTTAATATAACGCGTGATTGCACGACGTGCGGATTCGATCTGACGTGCAGTCAGACGACCACGACTTGTGGCCTTGAGCCCAAACACACCAAAAGCAACGCTATTACCACGAGTAGCAATACCCGTGTTACGGCCCTTCTGGACCTTGCGATACTTAAGTCTAGTTGGCTGCAGCATTACGTGGCCCCTTCCGTGCGTTTTTCTTCTGAGCTTCAGGCGCTGGTTCAGCAGCCTTTTCGCCCGGCTTCATTTCGCCTTTATAAACCCAAACCTTGATACCAATGATACCGTAGGTGGTTTTGGCTTCAGAAGTCGCGTAATCAATATCAGCACGCAGAGTATGCAAAGGCACACGGCCTTCACGATACCACTCGCAACGCGCAATTTCGATGCCGTTCAAACGACCAGACGACATGATTTTGATACCTTGGGCACCAAGGCGCATTGCATTTTGCATAGCACGCTTCATCGCACGACGGAACATTACGCGCTTTTCAAGCTGCGCAGAAATGCTATCGGCAATAATTTGTGCATCGATTTCAGGCTTACGCACTTCTTCGATGTTTACATGCACAGGCACATTCAGGATTTTTTGCAGCGCTTTTTTAAGCTGCTCAATATCCTCACCCTTCTTACCAATCACCACACCCGGACGAGCCGTGTAGATAGTGATTTTAGCGTTCTTAGCCGGACGCTCGATTACGACACGACTCACCGAAGCACTGGCCAGTTTCTTTTTCAGGTAATCGCGTACAGCGATGTCCTCATTGAGCATACCGGCAAAATTGCTACTGTTGGCGTACCAACGCGAAGCCCAGTTCTTGGTGACGGCGAGACGAAAACCCGTCGGATGAACTTTCTGACCCATAGTCGCTCCTTAATCGCCAACAATCAATGTGATATGGCAAGTTTGCTTCTCGATACGATTGCCACGGCCTTTGGCACGTGCGCTGAAACGCTTAAGAGAAGGTCCCTTATCCACAAAAATTGTGGTCACTTTGAGTGCGTCGATGTCGGCGCCTTCATTGTGCTCAGCATTGGCAATAGCGGATTCCAAAACCTTCTTGATTAAAACTGCGCCCTTTTTAGGGCAGAAGGCCAGGATGTTCAACGCCTGCTCTACCGGCTTGCCACGGACTAGGTCAGCGACCAGCCGCGCTTTTTGGGCGGAGAGGCGAGTGTTGCTTAATACAGCAGATACTTGCATGTCTTCACCTTATCGCTTGGCTTTTTTGTCCGCAGCATGGCCTTTGAACGTGCGGGTGAGTGCAAACTCGCCCAGCTTGTGTCCAACCATGTTTTCGTTCACATATACTGGAACGTGCTGCTTACCATTGTGAACCGCAATTGTCAGACCAACGAAGTCTGGCAACACAGTAGAACGGCGTGACCAAGTTTTCACTGGACGCTTGTCGTTCGCCGCGCGGGCAGTTTCCACCTTTTTGATCAGGTGTAGGTCAACGAATGGGCCTTTTTTAATAGAACGTGCCATTTACATTACCTCTTATTCGCGGGACGACGACGCACGATCATATTGCTTGTGCGCTTATTGCGACGAGTGCGATAGCCCTTAGCAGGCTGGCCCCATGGACTTACTGGAACACGACCTTCACCAGTACGACCTTCACCACCACCGTGAGGGTGATCAACCGGGTTCATTGCAGTACCACGTACAGTTGGACGAATACCCAACCAACGCTTAGCACCTGCTTTACCGTAGGAGCGAAGGTTATGCTCTTCGTTACCCACTTCACCGATTGTTGCACGGCAATCAACGTGAACCTTGCGGATTTCGCCTGAGCGCAGACGCAATTGAGCGTAAGCACCTTCACGAGCCAGCAATTGAACACCCGCACCAGCAGAACGCGCCAACTGAGCGCCTTTACCTGGCTGCAGTTCGATGCAGTGAATAGTGGAACCAACTGGGATATTGCGGATAGGGAGGGTATTACCCACCTTAATCGGCGCATCCGAGCCAGAAATCACAGTCATATCAGCCTTCAGGCCTTTAGGAGCAATGATGTAACGACGCTCGCCATCAGCGTAGCAAAGCAACGCGATATTAGCGGTACGGTTAGGATCGTATTCAAGGCGCTCAACGCGACCTACGATACCGTCCTTATCATTGCGCTTAAAGTCGATAAGACGATAATGCTGCTTATGACCACCACCCATATGACGGGTTGTGATCACACCACGGTTGTTACGACCAGCAGTCTTGCTTTGCGATTCGAGCAAAGGAGCGTACGGAGCACCTTTGTGCAGATCCGAGTTCACAACCTTGACGACGGCGCGGCGACCGGGGGACGTCGGTTTTACTTTTACCAATGCCATTTTCAGTCTCCTTTACTGCGCTGCCGCGAGGTCGAGCTCTTGGCCTGCAGCAAGGCTAATGTAAGCCTTTTTCCAGTCCTTGCGACGACCTACGGTACGACCAAATTTCTTGCCCTTGCCCTTGACATTCAATGTCGACACGCCTTCAACCTTCACTTTAAAGAGAAGCTCAACAGCGGCCTTGATTTCTGCCTTAGTAGCGTCCGTGGAAACACGGAAAACAACTTGGTCATTCTTTTCAGCCACAAAAGTGGTCTTTTCTGACACGATAGGTGCCAAAAGAACTTGAAGCAGACGATTTTCAGAGAATTGCATCATGCGTACAACTCCTCAAAAGCTTGCAACGCTTCGCGAGTGATAACCACTTTCTTATAACGAACGAGGCTCACTGGATCAGCTTGCGATGGCTCAAGGACCAGAACGTGCGCAAGATTGCGCGACGCAAGGTACAAGTTCTCATCCAACTCTTTAGTAATGATCAACACGGAATCCAACTGCATAGCAGCCAGTTTCAGCGCGAATGCCTTAGTCTTAGGTGTTTCAGCGATAAAGCTTTCCACCACCACCAGACGCTCTTCACGAACCAGTTGCGACAGAATGGTCGCAATACCAGCACGGAACATCTTGCGGTTAACTTTTTGGGAGAAGTTTTCGTCTGGGCTATTCGGGAAAGCACGACCACCACCACGCCATAGCGGGGAGGAACTCATACCAGCACGAGCACGACCAGTACCCTTCTGTTTCCAAGGCTTTTTGGTCGAGTGACTTACGTTATCACGACCTTTTTGAGCACGATTGCCGCTACGAGCATTCGCGAAGTAAGCGGTCACAACTTGGTGAACCAGCGCTTCGTTAAACTCGCGTGCGAACAGTGCATCGGAACCAGCAACAGCGGCTTGCGCCTCGCCGGTAGCATTGATGACTTTAAGATCCATTACGCACCTGCCTTCACACTCGGACGAACAACGACGTCATTGCCCTTGCAGCCAGGGACAGCACCCTTAACTAACAACAATTGACGCTCGGCATCGACACGGACGATTTCCAGGTTCTGGGTGGTACGCTGAACGTTACCCAATTGACCTGCCATGCGCTTACCAGGGAATACACGACCTGGATCTTGCGCTTGACCAATAGAACCCGGTGTATTATGCGAGCGCGAGTTACCGTGGGAGGCACGATTAGATGAAAAGTGGTGACGCTTAATTACACCAGCAAAACCTTTACCTAGCGTTGTACCAGTTACATCAACGTACGAACCAGCCGCAAACATCTCAACTGAAAGCTGATCACCAGCCTTCAATTCTGCCAATTTCTCAGCAGTGACGTTAAATTCAACCAAACCCAAACCTGCTTCCACGCCTGCTTTCGCAAAGTGGCCAGCTTGAGCCTTGTTAACACGACTAGCTTTCTTTGCACCGAAAGTAACCTGAACAGCTGAATAGCCATCAGTTTCCGGCGTCTTGATTTGCGTAACGCGATTAGCTGACATGTCCAGCACAGTTACCGGAATGGACGCGCCATCCTCAGCAAATACGCGGGTCATGCCGACTTTACGTCCGACAAGTCCTAAGCTCATAGTTATATCCTTTTCAGGGCCGATTACGATTGACCGGCTAAACCCAAAGTAAAAAAGGCTTACTACCCTTAGGTAGCAAGCCCGCGACTTTAACAAGATTTTTCTTTTACCGCAAGTACTTAGCGCACATCACAGCAAAAAAATCTTGATTGCCGATTACTGCAGTTTGATTTCTACATCAACGCCAGCTGGTAAATCCAGCTTCATCAACGCATCAACGGTTTTGTCTGTTGGATTGACAATGTCCATTAAGCGCAGGTGCGTACGAATTTCCATCTGATCACGCGCCATTTTATTAACGTGTGGAGAGCTCAGAATGTCAAAACGCTCAATTTTAGTAGGAAGCGGAACTGGACCTTTAACAACAGCACCAGTACGCTTAGCCGTATCAACAATTTCCTGCGCCGAACGATCAATCAGAGCGTAGTCAAAAGCTTTCAGGCGAATACGGATTTTTTGGTTTTGCATTTTCACAAGCCTTTAAACGAGGACTTTGGCAACAACACCAGCGCCAACAGTACGGCCGCCTTCGCGAATAGCGAAACGCAGACCTTGTTCCATAGCAACTGGAGCAATCAGGGTAACGGTAACTTCAACGTTATCACCTGGCATTACCATTTCAGTACCTTCTGGCAAATCAACCGAACCTGTTACGTCAGTTGTGCGGAAGAAGAACTGTGGACGGTAGCCGTTAAAGAATGGAGTGTGACGACCACCCTCATCTTTCGACAGAACGTACACAGAACCTTCAAACTTAGTGTGCGGAGTGATCGAACCTGGCTTAGCCAATACTTGACCACGCTGAACGTCTTCACGCTTAGTACCACGTAGCAACGCACCGATGTTATCGCCAGCTTGACCTTGGTCCAGCAGCTTACGGAACATTTCAACACCAGTACATGTAGTCTTAACCGTTGTAGTAATACCAACGATTTCGATTTCTTCACCAACCTTAACAATACCGCGCTCTACACGACCAGTTACAACAGTACCGCGACCTGAGATCGAGAATACGTCTTCAACTGGCATCAGGAACGCGCCATCAACAGCACGCTCTGGCAACGGAATGTATGAATCTAAAGCATCTGCAAGACGGAAAATCGATGGCTCGCCGTGCTCAGATTGGTCGCCTTCCAGCGCCATACGAGCAGAACCCACGATGATTGGAGTGTCATCACCAGGGAAATCGTACTTGCTCAGCAGTTCACGAACTTCCATGTCAACCAGCTCAAGCAACTCAGCATCATCAACCAAATCAGCTTTGTTCAGGTAAACGATGATGTACGGAACGCCAACTTGACGAGCCAACAAGATGTGCTCGCGAGTTTGTGGCATAGGACCATCAGCAGCCGAACATACCAAGATTGCGCCATCCATCTGCGCAGCACCAGTAATCATGTTCTTGATGTAATCCGCGTGACCTGGGCAGTCAACGTGAGCGTAGTGACGTGTTTCTGTCTCATACTCAACGTGCGAAGTATTAATCGTAATACCACGTGCTTTTTCTTCAGGAGCGCTATCGATTTGTGAGTAATCTTTAGCTTCGCCACCGAATTTTTTCGACAAAATAGTCGAAATCGCAGCTGTCAGTGTTGTCTTACCATGATCAACGTGGCCAATTGTACCAACGTTAACGTGTGGCTTTGCGCGTACAAACTTTTCTTTTGCCATTGCTAATATCCTTTAAATTATTTGATTATTTCTTGTTCGCAATAATCGCGTCAGCCACATGCTTCGGCGCTTCAGAGTAATGCTTGAATTCCATTGAGTAAGTTGCACGACCTTGCGACATTGAGCGCAAGCGTGTCGAGTAACCGAACATCTCTGAAAGAGGCAACTCAGCCTTAACCATCTTGCCGCCAGCAGGATTATCATCCATACCTTGCAAGATACCACGACGGGACGAGATATCGCCCATGATGTCGCCCATGTACTCTTCTGGTGTCTCTACTTCTACAGCCATCATTGGCTCAAGAATAACGGCACCAGCACGACGCATTGCTTCTTTAAACGCGATAGAACCAGCAAGTTCAAACGCAAGTTGTGAAGAATCAACATCGTGGTACGAACCAAACGTCAGGCGCACCTTAACGTCAACCACCGGGAAACCAGCCAACACACCCGCTTTCAATGTGTTTTGGATACCCTTATCCACTGAAGGGATAAATTCGCGAGGAATTGAGCCACCCTTAACTTCATCAGAGAAAGAGTAACCATTACCTTCACCAGCCGGCTCAACAGTAATAACGCAATGGCCGTACTGACCTTTACCGCCAGACTGTTTCGCGTGCTTACCTTCAACATCGGCAGCAATACGTGTAATGGTTTCGCGGTATGCAACTTGCGGAGCACCCACGTTAGCCTCAACACCAAACTCACGGCGCATACGATCAACCAGAATTTCTAAGTGCAACTCACCCATGCCGGACATAATTGTCTGGCCGGTTTCTTCGTCAGTACGCACACGGAAAGAAGGATCTTCTTTCGCCAAGCGATTCAGGGCAATACCCATCTTCTCTTGGTCTGGCTTAGTTTTTGGCTCAACAGCAACGTGAATTACTGGCTCCGGGAACACCATGCGTTCCAAGATAATGAAGTCGCTAGGTGCACATAAAGTCTCACCCGTTGTTACTTCTTTCAAGCCAATTGCAGCAGCGATATCACCAGCGAAAACTTCATCAATTTCTTGACGATCGTTTGCATGCATTTGCACGATACGGCCGATACGCTCTTTCTTATCTTTAACCGAGTTCAATACGGTATCGCCAGACTTGACCATACCAGAGTAAACACGGAAGAAGGTCAGCTGACCAACATAAGGATCGCTCATCAACTTGAATGCAAGTGCTGAGAATGGAGCTGTATCAGACGCTTCGCGAGTGATAGGCTCTTCTTTATGGTTCACACCAGTAATTGCAGCCACTTCAATCGGAGACGGCATGAAGTCGATTACTGCGTCGAGCATGCGCTGCACACCCTTGTTCTTGAACGCACTACCGCACAACATAGGCTGGATTTCGCATGCCAAGGTACGAATACGCAGGCCAGCTACGATATCAGCTTCGCTCAAATCACCTTCTTCAAGGTATTTGTTCATCATCTCTTCAGATGACTCAGCAGCCGCTTCCACCATGTTTTCGCGCCATGTTTGCGCTAGTTCAAGCAGTTCGGCAGGAATATCACCGTACTCAAACTTCATACCTTGCGATGCTTCATCCCACAAGATTGACTTCATCTTGATCAGATCTACTACACCGGTAAAACCATCTTCAGCGCCAACCGGAATAACAACTGGCACTGGATTTGCTTTCAGGCGAAGCTTCATCTGCTCAACAACGCGGAAGAAGTTAGCACCTTGACGGTCCATCTTGTTTACAAAAGCAAGACGTGGAACTTTGTATTTATTAGCCTGACGCCATACGGTTTCAGACTGTGGCTGAACACCACCCACAGCGCAATAAACCATGCAAGCACCGTCCAGAACGCGCATAGAGCGCTCAACTTCAATAGTGAAGTCAACGTGACCTGGGGTGTCGATGATGTTAATGCGGTGCTCTGGGTACTGTTGCGCCATGCCTTTCCAGAACGTGGTTGTAGCAGCAGAAGTAATCGTGATACCACGCTCCTGCTCTTGCTCCATCCAGTCCATTGTTGCTGCGCCGTCATGCACTTCACCGATCTTGTGGTTTACACCGGTGTAGAACAGAACGCGTTCAGTCGTCGTCGTTTTACCGGCGTCGATGTGAGCAGAAATACCAATATTACGGTAATGCTCAATAGAAGTCTTACGTGCCACGGGAGATTCCTTTCCGGGTTACGCGATTAGAAGCGGTAGTGGGCGAATGCTTTATTCGCTTCTGCCATACGGTGTACTTCGTCGCGCTTCTTCATAGCGCCACCACGGCCTTCAGCCGCATCGAGGAGTTCGCCTGCCAGACGCAGATCCATCGATTTTTCACCACGTTTACGAGCCGCATCACGAACCCAACGCATCGCCAATGCCAAACGACGGCTAGGACGGACTTCGACTGGTACTTGATAGTTTGCACCACCAACACGACGGCTTTTTACTTCAACCATTGGTTTAGCGTTACCGATTGCTGCGGAGAATACTTCCAGCGGTGATTTGCCGGTTTTTTTCTCGATCTGCACCAATGCACCGTAAACGATGCGCTCAGCAACAGCTTTTTTACCATCCATCATGACAACGTTCATGAATTTGGTTAGTTCTTGGCTACCGAATTTTGGATCCGGTAAAACGTCACGTTTCGGTACTTCTCTGCGTCTAGGCATAATTCTCTATCCTTAATATTTCATTCAGTCGGGGCTTAACCCCTCGGTCGCCCATCAAGACGACCACTTACTCGACGGCCCAATACGGGACTCGCCGACCGTCCAGTAGCAATTAAGCCTTAGGACGCTTAGTACCGTACTTGGAGCGTGACTGCTTACGACCTTTAACGCCGGCTGTATCCAAGGAGCCGCGTACTGTGTGGTAACGCACACCCGGCAAATCCTTAACACGACCACCGCGGATCAGCACAACGCTGTGTTCCTGCAGATTATGGCCTTCACCACCGATGTACGAAATAACTTCGAAACCGTTGGTTAAGCGAACTTTACAAACTTTACGAAGCGCGGAGTTAGGCTTCTTAGGAGTGGTTGTGTATACACGAGTGCATACGCCACGTTTTTGTGGGCAGGACTCAAGAGCAGGTACTTTGCTCTTTGCTTTTTCCTGCTCACGACCCTTGCGGACGAGCTGGTTAATCGTTGGCATTGATTACTTCCTTAGGTTAAAAATCCCCGTAGGGAACTTGCTACTGCTTCTTTTTAACAACACAAAGCATTAAACGCATTATCAGTCAGCTTACACCGACCACCATGCCTTTGTTTCTTTGTTTTACTACTTGCTACTACTCACAGCCCTTCTTTTTCAAGCAAGATTTTCATCTTATCTGCAATAAAATCAAAACATTAAGTCGATTATCAGTCCTGCTTACGCTAACCACCACCGGCTCACTTCTTATCCACATTTATTGCTTTTAAAAGGCAAAACCATAGCCAAAAAAGAAGTACACAACGCCCAGCAAATGCTGAGCGTTGTGTAAAAGTACAGGATTCTATTGAAATCAAGTGCTTGTCGTCAAGACAAGCTGATGATCGTCAAAGCTTTATTCTGCACTTGCAGCGGTTTCTGCCTCTGCATTTGGAGCAAAAATATCAGACAATTGATCAACTACAGGAGCCTGACGCTTACGATTACGGTGGTAAGCTAAACCAGTACCTGCAGGAATCAAGCGTCCTACGATCACATTTTCTTTCAGACCGCGCAAGTCATCGATTTTACCCATGATGGCTGCTTCAGTCAGTACCCGCGTGGTTTCCTGGAAGGAAGCCGCTGAAATAAACGAATCAGTAGACAGAGATGCCTTGGTAATACCTAACAGAACATTATCGTAGCTTGCTGGTAACTTACCCTCAGCAATCAACTTATCGTTCACGGTAAGGACTTCGGCACGCTCAACTTGCTCACCTTGGATGAAGGCAGAATCGGCTGAATCAGTAATGATTACACGACGCAACATTTGACGCAGAATCACTTCAATATGCTTATCGTTAATCTTTACACCCTGCAGACGGTACACTTCTTGCACTTCTTGTACCACATAACGTGATAACGCTTCGATACCTTGCAACCTTAGAATATCGTGCGGATCAATCGCGCCGTCGACAATGCTTTCACCACGGTTAACTACTTGACCATCGTGAACCAGTACGTGTTTTTCTTTCAAGATCAGGTATTCGTGCGGAGCACCTTCCAGATCTGTTAAGACTAAACGCTGTTTACCCTTGGTTTCTTTACCGAATGAAACTGTACCGGTAATTTCAGCCAACATACCTGGATCTTTCGGCACACGTGCTTCAAACAACTCAGCAACACGTGGCAGACCCCCAGTAATATCGCGAGTCTTAGCGGATTCTTGTGGAATACGCGCCAATACATCACCCACACCCACAACCTGACCGTCTTTCACCGTGATAATACAACCCACCTGGAAACCGATCATAACGGTGGTGTCTGTACCCGCCATTTTCACTTCGCCACCGCGCTCATCCAACAACTTAACCATTGGACGTACGCCAGTTGCCTTACCGGCTTTGCGCTTAGGATCAATAACAACGAGGGTCGAAAGACCGGTCACGTCATCGACCTGCTTCATTACGGTAATACCCTCTTCCACATTATCGAACTTCACCTGACCGGCGTATTCCGAAATAATTGGACGAGTGTGCGGATCCCACGTACCCAGTACACCACCGGCTTTAATGCTGTCGCCATCTTTAACGGTCAGTGTTGCACCGTAAGGTACTTTGTGACGCTCACGCTCACGACCATTGTCATCAACAACGATCACTTCAGCAGAACGCGCAATCACAACTGGATCGCCCTTGGCATTGGTCACGTAGCGCATGTTCGGGCTGTACGCGATATTACCGCTGGACTTCGACTCTACTTGCGTTGCAGCAGCCGCTCGCGACGCCGCGCCCCCGATGTGGAAGGTACGCATGGTCAGCTGTGTACCAGGCTCACCAATCGACTGCGCAGCAATCACACCAACAGCTTCACCGGTATTAACCAAGTGACCACGACCAAGATCACGGCCGTAACACGCAGCACATAGGCCATAGCGTGTTTCGCAAGACAATGGAGTGCGAACCTTAACCTCATCAACCCCAAGGACTTCGATCGCTTCTACTTCGTCCTCACCGAGCAAGGTGCCCACTGGATACACGGTTTCGTGCGTCACAGGGTCAATCACATCCAGTACCACTACACGGCCCAAGATACGATCACGCAATGCCTCGATTACGTCACCACCCTGTACCACAGCCTTCATGACTACGCCGTTCTTGGTGCCGCAATCGTCTTCGATCACAACCAAGTCTTGCGTTACGTCAACCAGACGACGTGTCAGGTAACCCGAGTTGGCTGTTTTCAGCGCCGTATCTGCCAGACCCTTACGTGCACCGTGGGTGGAGATAAAGTACTGAAGAACGGTCAAGCCTTCACGGAAGTTAGTGGTAATCGGTGTCTCAATAATCGAGCCATCCGGTTTAGCCATCAAACCCCGCATACCGGCCAACTGACGAATCTGCGCTGCAGAACCGCGGGCACCGGAATCGGCCATCATAAATACTGAGTTGAACGAGTCTTGATCGACTTCAACGCCTTCGCGATTGATGACCTTCTCTTTACCGAGCTGATCCATCATCGCTTTGGCAATCTGATCACCGGCACGGCCCCAGATATCCACAACCTTGTTATAACGCTCACCCTGAGTCACTAGACCCGAGCTGTACTGATGCTCGATCTCGCGTACTTCAGCGTAGGATTCAGCCAAGAGCTGAGCCTTCTTATCCGGCACAACCATATCATCGACGCAAATCGAGATACCGCCACGTGTAGAGTAAGCAAAACCGGTATACATAAGCTGATCAGCAAAAACAACGGTGTCTTTCAAACCACAGCGGCGGAATGACGCGTTAATCAGCTTACCAATTTCTTTCTTTTTCAGTGCTTTGTCGATATGGCTGAAGTCCAGGCCCTTAGGCAGAATTTCAGACAGAATCGCACGGCCAACCGTGGTGCTACGACGCACCATCTGAGCTTGCCATTCGCCGTCTTCGTCTCTTACCCATTCTTTCAAACGGATATCAACACGGGTCTGCAAAGTCACTTCCTTGCTGGCATAAGCGCGCATTGCTTCGCTTACGTCGATCAAGTGCATGCCTTCGCCCTTAGCATTAGTACGCTCACGAGTCATGTAGTACAGACCCAGCACGATATCCTGCGAAGGAACGATAATTGGCTCGCCGTTAGCTGGCGACAATACGTTGTTTGAAGCCAGCATCAGCGTGCGTGCTTCCATCTGCGCCTCAAGACTCAGTGGAACGTGAACGGCCATCTGGTCACCGTCGAAGTCGGCATTGAATGCCGCGCAGACGAGTGGATGCAGTTGAATCGCTTTACCTTCGATCAACACTGGCTCAAACGCTTGAATACCTAAGCGGTGCAGTGTTGGCGCACGGTTCAAAAGAATCGGATGTTCACGAATCACGTCTTCCAAGATGTCCCAAACCACTGGATCTTGGGCTTCAACCATTTTCTTCGCCGCTTTGATGGTGGTCGCAAGACCAAGCACTTCTAGCTTGTGGAAAATAAATGGCTTGAACAGCTCCAGACCCATCAGTTTTGGCAAGCCGCACTGATGCAGACGCAGTGTCGGGCCTACGGTAATCACCGAACGACCAGAATAATCTACGCGCTTACCCAACAAGTTTTGACGGAAACGACCGCCCTTACCCTTGATCATGTCAGCCAAGGATTTAAGAGGACGCTTGTTCGCACCAGTCATCGCTTTACCGCGACGGCCGTTATCGAGCAAGGAATCAACCGCCTCTTGCAACATACGCTTTTCATTACGCACGATAATTTCAGGTGCGCGCAATTCTAAAAGACGCTTCAGACGGTTATTACGGTTAATCACGCGACGATACAGATCGTTCAGATCTGAGGTAGCGAAACGACCACCATCCAATGGTACTAAAGGACGTAATTCTGGCGGCAAGACCGGCAGAACTTCCAAAACCATCCATTCTGGCTTGATGCCAGAACGTTGGAAGGCTTCCAGCACTTTCAGGCGCTTGGAAATCTTCTTGATTTTGGTTTCAGAGCCTGTGGAGGACAATTCAGCACGCAAGGTGGTGATTTGATCTTCTACATCCATGCTCTTCAATAGTTCACGCACCGCTTCCGCACCCATCAGGGCTACGAATTCGTCACCGTACTCTTCAACTTTATTGAAGTAATCTTCTTCAGTCAGCAATTGGCCACGTGTTAGCGGCGTCATGCCTGGCTCGATCACCACAAAACCTTCGAAATACAGTACGCGTTCGATATCACGCAATGGGATATCAAGCACCATACCTAAACGCGAAGGCAGGGATTTCAAGAACCAAATGTGTGCAACTGGGCTAGCCAGTTCGATGTGTCCCATGCGGTCGCGACGAACCTTAGACAGGGTCACTTCCACACCGCACTTCTCGCAGATCACGCCACGATGCTTCAGGCGTTTGTACTTACCGCACAGGCATTCGTAATCTTTGATTGGGCCAAAAATACGCGCACAAAATAAGCCATCACGTTCTGGCTTAAAGGTACGGTAATTAATGGTTTCCGGCTTTTTAACTTCGCCGAACGACCAAGAGCGGATTTTTTCTGGCGATGCCAGACCGATCTTAATCGCATCAAATTCTTCATTTGCAGCAACTTGCTTGAAGAGTTCGAGTAAGCCTTTCATTCTTTGACTCCAGTGAGGCGTTCGGGGTGTGGCGGGCACTTTGCCCGCCAACTAACTACCCCACGAATCAATACGTTTCCAGATCGATATCGATACCGAGTGAGCGGATTTCCTTCACAAGCACATTGAAGGATTCCGGCATGCCCGCATCAATCCGGTGATCGCCCTTCACGATGTTTTCATACACCTTAGTACGACCGTTCACATCATCTGACTTCACGGTCAACATTTCTTGCAAGGTGTAAGCCGCACCGTATGCTTCCAACGCCCAAACTTCCATCTCACCGAAGCGCTGACCACCAAACTGAGCTTTACCGCCCAGTGGTTGTTGCGTTACGAGAGAGTAAGGACCAGTGGAGCGAGCGTGCATCTTATCGTCAACCAAGTGATGCAGTTTCAGGTAGTGCATCACACCAACTGTAACCTTGCGCTCAAATGGCTCACCGTTACGGCCATCAAACAGCTGCATTTGCGTCTTGCTGCTGTTGAAATCCAGTAACTGGGTGTGTGGATCTTCGCTTGGGTAAGCTAAATCCAACATCTGATAGATTTCCGACTCTTTCGCACCGTCAAATACCGGGCTTGCAAAAGTCATACCGTTACGCAGGCCACGTGCCAACTCGATCAATTCTTCATCAGTCAGACCGTCGATGTCTTCAGTCTTACCACTGGTGTTATAGATCTTGTTCAAGTAAGCGCGCATATCAAGCAGCATGCCGGCACGTTGCTCACGCAGCATCGCATCAATACGCTGACCAATACCCTTAGCCGCCCAACCTAAGTGCATTTCCAGAATCTGACCAATGTTCATCCGCGAAGGAACGCCCAATGGGTTCAGAACGATGTCTACCGTTGTACCATCTGCCATGTATGGCAGATCTTCAATCGGCAGAATCTTGGAAACCACACCCTTGTTACCGTGACGGCCGGCCATCTTATCGCCCGGCTGTAAGCGACGTTTAACCGCCACATACACTTTCACCATCTTGATCACGCCAGGTGGCAATTCGTCACCTTGAGTCAGCTTACGTTTTTTATCTTCAAAACGTAGGTCGAACTCAGTACGCATCTGACCAATCAGATCTTTCATGGCTTCTAGCTGGCGAGCGGACTCTTCGTCTGCTAAGCGGATATCAAACCAATCAATTTTTGCTGGCAAGCCAAGCAAATATTCTTTGGTGATTTCTACGCCCTTAGCCAACTTCATTGGGCCGCCGTTGGCTACTTTGCCTACGATCATGCGTTCAATACGTTCGAACAAATCGCTTTGTACAATACGTAATTGATCGTTCAAATCTTGACGATAGCGACGTAGTTGATCATCGATGATGGACTGGGCACGACGATCGCGCTCCACACCTTCACGAGTAAACACTTGCACGTCAATAACCGTTCCCACCATGCCAGACGGCACGCGCAGCGAGGTATCTTTAACGTCGGAGGCTTTTTCACCGAAGATCGCACGTAAGAGCTTTTCTTCAGGAGTTAGCTGAGTTTCACCCTTAGGTGTCACCTTACCGCACAATACATCGCCCGCTTCAACTTCAGCACCGATGTAAACCACACCAGATTCATCCAGACGGCCCAGCATGCGCTCGGACAGATTGGAGATATCACGGGTAATTTCTTCAGCACCCAGCTTGGTGTCACGCGCCATAACGTTCAATTCTTCGATGTGAATCGAAGTATAACGATCGTTAGCAACCACATCTTCCGAGATCAAAATCGAATCTTCGAAGTTGAAACCGTTCCATGGCATAAACGCGATAGTCATATTCTGACCCAGAGCCATTTCGCCCAAGTCAGTTGAAGCGCCATCCGCAATGACATCACCCTTAGCAATAATGCTGCCACGGATAACCACTGGTTTTTGGTTGGTATTGGTGTTCTGGTTAGAACGGGTAAATTTAATCAGGTTGTAAATATCTACCCCTGTTTCACCAGCAATCGCTTCGTCATCGTTTACACGAATAACCACACGAGCTGCATCAACATAATCAACCACACCACCGCGTAATGCGGTTACTGCTGTACCTGAGTCAGTGGCACATGTGCGTTCAATACCCGTACCTACAAACGGCGCTTGAGCGCGTAAGCAAGGTACCGCTTGACGCTGCATGTTGGCGCCCATCAACGCACGGTTGGCATCATCGTGTTCCAAGAATGGAATCAATGAAGCAGCTACCGATACGATCTGGCTAGGGGCCACATCCATGTACTGCACGCGATCTGGCGCAGCCACGATGGTGTCGCCGTTAGAGCGGCAAGTTACAAACTCATCAGTTAAACGACCTTCTTCGTCGAACTCGGCATTCGCCTGAGCAACAACGTACTTGCCTTCTTCAATAGCAGACAGGTATTCGATTTGGTCGGTTACTTTACAATCGATCACTTTGCGATACGGTGTTTCCAAGAAGCCGTAGCTATTGGTACGCGCAAAGCAAGAAAGCGAGTTGATCAGACCAATGTTTGGACCTTCCGGTGTTTCGATCGGGCAAACACGACCGTAATGCGTCGGATGCACGTCACGAACCTCAAAGCCCGCACGCTCACGAGTCAAACCGCCTGGTCCCAAAGCAGAAACACGACGCTTGTGCGTGATTTCTGACAATGGATTGGTTTGATCCATAAATTGCGATAACTGTGAAGAACCGAAGAATTCTTTAATGGCAGCCGAAACAGGCTTGGCATTAATCAAATCATGCGGCATCAGGTTGTCTGATTCTGCTTGTGATAGACGCTCTTTAACAGCGCGCTCTACACGAACCAAACCAGCGCGGAATTGGTTTTCCGCCAACTCACCTACCGAGCGCACACGACGATTGCCTAAGTGATCGATATCATCAATATCGCCACGGCCGTTACGTAATTCTAAGAGGATACCGATCACAGCAATGATGTCTGCAGTGCACAGAATACCTGCGCCTTCAACACCACGTGGACCTGTTTCTTCGTAGAAACGACGTTGCCAGCCTGGCGCTTTTTCTTCTAAGCGATCAGGGTAAGCACGGCGGTTAAACTTCATACGGCCTACCGCAGACAAATCGTAACGCTCAGGCGCGAAGAACAGGCCCTTAAATAGCGCTTCAACCGAATCTTCGGTCGGCGGCTCACCAGGGCGCATCATGCGGTAGATCGCTACGCGAGCACCGTACTGGTCAGCTACATCATCTGAACGCAATGTCTGGGACAGGAATGCACCTTGATCCAGATCATTAACAAACAGCACCTTCACCGACTTCACATCGGCCATATCCAGCTTAACAGCCAGATCTTCGGTCACTTCTTCGTTGGCCTTTGCCAGCACTTCGCCGGTAATTGGATCAACAACGTTGTGAGCCAAGATACGGCCATAGAAGAAGTCCAAAGGTACTGGAATCTTCTGCAAACCAGACGCGTTGATATCGCGAATCGTTTTAGCTGTAATACGTTTATCTTTTTGTACGAGTACTTTACCGTCATCAGCAACGATATCGAATTTCGCAACTTCGCCTTTCAGACGTTCAGCCACGAGCTCTAAGCACAGGCCATCTTCGTCCATCAGGAAAGTATCAGTATCAAAGAAACCAGCCAAAATTTGCTCTGGGTTGTAACCCAAAGCTTTCAGCAAAGTGGTTACCGGCATCTTGCGACGACGGTCGATACGGAAGAACAGTAAATCTTTTGGATCAAACTCAAAATCTAACCAAGAGCCACGGTACGGAATAATCCGTGCCGAGAACAGCAGCTTGCCAGAAGAGTGAGTCTTGCCCTTGTCGTGTTCAAAGAACACGCCAGGAGAACGATGCAGCTGGCTAACAATAACCCGCTCTGTACCGTTGATCACAAAAGAACCAGTGCGCGTCATCAATGGCACTTCGCCAAAGTAAACGTCTTGTTCTTTAACTTCTTTGATGGTTGGCTTAGACGCTTCGCGATCCATGATCACGAGACGTACGCGCGCGCGCAGTGGAGCGGCGAAGGTAATACCTCGCTGCTGGCACTCAAGCACATCAAAAGCAGGATCGCCGAGGGAGTAATGCACAAACTCCAATCGAGCGTTTTCGTTATGAGAGACGATAGGGAAAATCGAATTAAACGCTGCTTGTAGACCGATCATCCGGCGAGAATCTGCCGGAACCCCTAGCTGCAGGTATTCGCTATAAGAATCGATCTGTGTTGCGAGCAGGAACGGCACCTCAAGGACGCTCTTCCGTTTCGCAAAACTTTTACGAATGCGTTTTTTCTCAGTGAACGAGTACTTGATACTCATAAACTCTCCATGGAGTGGGGCGCAAAGGACAAACCGCAAACGCCCGCCAACGTGTTTGTGAGCGGTTTCCGGTTTGACAACTGCTTGCAAAGTACACAAGCTGGATTCCGCTAACCGACATATATCGGGATCAGCTGTAAGCTAAGCAATAGACACAAACGCAAAAGGGCAGGCGGATTCCTCCGCCTGCCTTCACTACATACTAAATAATGCTTACTTCATCTCAGCTGTTGCACCAGCTTCGATGAGTTTCTTAACCATAGCTTCTGCATCAGCCTTAGAAATGCCTTCTTTCACAGACTTAGGAGCGCCGTCAACTAGGTCTTTCGCTTCTTTCAGGCCAAGACCTGTCAGTTCACGAACGATCTTGATGGTACCTACTTTGTTAGCGCCAGCGCCAAGCAGAATTACATCGAATTCTGTCTTTTCTTCAACAGCAGCACCAGCTGCAGCTGGGCCAGCAACTGCAACTGCAGCAGCAGAAACGCCAAACTTTTCTTCGAATGCCTTAACCAGCTCATTCAATTCCATTACGGTTAAAGCAGATACTGCTTCGAGGATATCGTCTTTAGTCAGAGCCATTTATTAATACTCCTGAAAATCTTGTCTGTTTTAATACAACAATCGTGTTTAAGTAGTCTTTTATGCAGTTGCTTCTTCGGCTGGGGCTTCTGTAGCCTCCACCGGAGCGGCAACGCCTTCGGACTTCTTCTCTGCCAGCGCGGCAAGGCCACGTGCGAAACCAGCCATCGGTGCTTGCATAACGTACAGCAACTTGGACAGCAGTTCTTCACGGCTTGGAATAGATGCAAGAACAGATACTTCTTCTGCATTCATTACCTTACCATCATAAGAACCAGCCTTGATCACAATTTTCGCGTCTTTCTTTGCGAATGTGTCCAAAACTTTTGCTGCAGCTACTGGGTCTTCGGAAATACCGTACACCAGTGGGCCAACCATTTGGTCTGCCAACTCAGCGAACGGAGTTCCTGCAACCGCACGGCGTGCCAGCGTGTTTTTCAGAACACGCAGGAACACACCTGACTCACGCGCTTGTTTGCGCAGTGTAGTCATGCTTGCAACGCCGATACCTCGGTATTCAGCGATAATAATCGTCTGAGCTGTAGCAACTTCTGCTGCGATCTCAGCGACTACCGCCTTTTTGTCTTCAAGATTGAGACTCAAGGTCTACCTCCATTGGTTAGTAGTTCAGCGCGAATAAATCGCACCACCCAATCAAACGGCGACCTTTAATTCAGGAGAGCTAACAACAATGCCACAAGGGCAATGCATTTAGAACCTATAGATTCGGGCGCACCGTCTGCGTAGGCTGGCTTTTGGGAGCCGGATTAAGCCACAAGAGATCTTATGGCACCTACGGTCTTTGACAACCTTGGCGATATTTTGCCAAGCCCAAAGTCGACAGGATCAGTCGCTTGACTGACCCTAATAATACTTAAGCTACTACCGAAGCGGTTTCGACGCGAACGCCTACACCCATAGTGCTCGATACAGCGATCTTCTTCAGGTATACACCTTTAGATGAAGCTGGTTTAGCTTTTTGCAGCGCATCAACCAGCGCTAACAAGTTTTCTTTCAGATCAGCCACTTCAAAAGTAGCGCGACCCAAAGTAGCGTGCACGATACCACCCTTGTCAGTACGGTATTGAACTTGACCGGCTTTAGCATTTTTAACTGCTTCAGCAACGTTCGGAGTTACAGTACCGACTTTCGGGTTAGGCATCAGGCCACGTGGGCCTAAGATCTGACCTAATTGACCAACAACGCGCATTGCATCTGGAGAAGCAATAACAACGTCGAAGTCCATATTACCGGCTTTGATCGATTCAGCTAAATCGTCGAAACCAACGATTTCTGCACCAGCAGCACGAGCAGCTTCAGCATTTGCACCTTGTGCGAACACTGCTACGCGAACTGACTTACCAGTACCTTTAGGCAATACAACAGCACCGCGAACCACTTGATCCGACTTACGTGCGTCAATACCTAAATTAACAGAAACGTCGATTGATTCAACAAATTTAGCAGTTGCAGCGGCCTTAACCAGCGCAATCGCTTCATCAACAGCGTACAACTTGTTTGAATCAACAGTTGCATTCAGTGCCTTCAGGCGTTTAGATAGCTTAGCCATTTACACACCCTCCACGGTCAGACCCATCGAACGAGCTGAACCAGCGATAGTACGCACAGCTGCGTCCATATCTGCACCGGTCAAGTCAGCATTCTTGGTCTTAACGATTTCTTCAAGCTGAGCGCGTGACACAGAACCAACTTTGTCAGTATGTGGCTTAGCGCTACCCTTAGTGATACCAGCAGCCTTTTTCAGCAAGATCGTTGCTGGTGGGCTCTTCATCACGAAGGTAAATGATTTGTCTGCAAAAGCAGTAATAACTACAGGAATTGGCAGACCTGGCTCGATACCTTGAGTAGCCGCATTGAATTCCTTGCAGAAATTCATAATATTCAGACCACGTTGACCCAAAGCTGGACCAATCGGTGGCGATGGATTTGCTTTACCAGCTGGCACTTGCAGCTTGATATAGCCAATAATTTTCTTAGCCATTTAAAACTCCTAAATTCGGGTCAAACGCGAGCAAAAAAACTCGCTCCCCTATCGGCACCTCATCGGCACCACACTACACAGATCAGATCTTTTCAACCTGTGCAAAATCCACTTCAACTGGTGTTGCACGACCAAAGATAAGTACAGAAACTTTAATCCGACTCTTATCGTAATCTACATCCACAACAGTTGCATTAAAGTCTGCAAACGGGCCTTCTGTAACACGAAGCTCCTCGCCCACTTCAAACAAGATTTTAGGACGCGGCTTTTCAACCCCTTCCTGCACTTGCTGAAGCATAGATTTAACTTCACGCTCAGGCAAAGGTGTAGGCCGATTACCCACACCACCAATGAAACCGCTAACCTTGGCAGTACTCTTTACCAAGTGCCAGGTTTCATCACCCATTTCCATCTCAACAAAGACATAACCCGGGAAGAGCTTCCGTTCGGTCAGCTTACGAGTGCCAGCCTTCACTTCCATCACTTCTTCAACCGGCACTAAGATCTGACCGAATAAGTGCAACATATCTGCACGTTCGATCCGCTCAATCAGCGCCTTTTGCACACTTTTCTCAAAGCCGGAATAGGCGTGTACCACATACCAACGCATAGACATTCAGATACTCCGCTTTCCCGTTTACTTAGCCACGACCCAAAATCAGATCATAGAATACCCATGTCAGACCAGAGTCGACTGCCCACATAAAGAGAGACAGCACCCCTACGAACAGGAATACAACGCCCGTCATCTGCCAGGTTTCTTTTCGAGTCGGAAACACAACTTTCTGCGCCTCTTTAATTGAGTCACGCGCGTAATCCACAAACGCACGACCCGGACCTGAAAACCATAGCACAAAACCTGCAAGTGCCAAACTAAGCACCACAGGCAGTGAACGGACAACCCCTTGATCAGTCGGAACCAGGTAGAACCCAGTAACGCCCAATGCAACCAACAGCAGTGCTGCTGCGATCTTGATTTTATCGATGCTAACCATTTGTCCGATTCGGAAACTTGGATAAAACAGAGCCGTTCCCTATGGAAACGGCTCTGATGTCTAAACCGTGGCAGGCGAGGAGGGTGTCGAACCCCCAACCCCCGGTTTTGGAGACCGGTGCTCTACCAATTGAGCTACTCGCCTACGGGAGGGCAGAACTATAACAATTCAACCCTCTTTTGTAAACCTCTTTTATTCAATAACTTTTGCAACAACACCAGCACCAACCGTACGGCCACCCTCACGAATCGCGAAGCGCAGACCCTGCTCCATGGCAACTGGAGCAATCAGACTAACGGTAACTTCAACATTATCACCAGGCATTACCATTTCGGTACCTTCTGGCAAATCAACTGAACCCGTTACGTCTGTAGTACGGAAAAAGAACTGCGGACGGTAACCATTAAAGAATGGAGTGTGACGACCACCCTCATCTTTTGACAATACGTACACCGAACCTTCAAACTTCGTGTGCGGAGTGATCGAACCTGGCTTAGCCAGAACCTGACCACGCTGAACATCTTCACGCTTAGTACCACGCAGCAACGCACCGATATTATCGCCAGCCTGACCTTGATCAAGCAACTTACGGAACATTTCAACACCAGTACAAGTCGTCTTAACTGTTGGCACAATACCAACAATTTCAATTTCTTCACCAACCTTAACAACACCGCGCTCTACACGGCCAGTTACTACAGTACCACGACCTGAGATCGAGAACACGTCTTCAACCGGCATCAAGAAAGCACCATCAACAGCACGCTCTGGCAGCGGAATATACGAGTCTAAAGCATCTGCAAGACGGAAAATTGAAGGCTCGCCGTGCTCAGACTGATCACCTTCCAGCGCCATACGAGCAGAACCAACAATAATCGGCGTATCATCACCTGGGAAATCATATTTACTTAGTAGCTCACGAACTTCCATGTCTACTAATTCAAGCAATTCTGTATCATCAACCAAGTCAGCTTTATTCAGGTAAACAATGATGTATGGAACACCAACCTGACGAGCCAACAAGATATGCTCACGCGTTTGCGGCATTGGGCCATCAGCAGCAGAACAAACCAGAATCGCGCCATCCATTTGCGCAGCACCGGTAATCATGTTTTTGATGTAATCCGCGTGACCTGGACAATCAACGTGTGCGTAGTGGCGAGTTTCTGTTTCGTATTCAACGTGCGAGGTATTAATGGTAATACCGCGAGCTTTTTCTTCAGGCGCACTATCGATCTGCGAATAGTCTTTCGCCTCACCACCAAATTTCTTCGACAAAATAGTCGAAATCGCAGCAGTCAGCGTAGTCTTACCATGGTCAACGTGACCAATTGTACCGACGTTTACGTGTGGCTTCGTGCGCGTAAATTTTTCTTTTGCCATGATATTTCCTATCTCGAGAACTTGAAAATATACCAAGCGATTGGAGCCGTTGGCGGGAATTGAACCCGCGACCTCTCCCTTACCAAGGGAGTGCTCTACCCCTGAGCTACAACGGCACGCTAATCTTTTTTGGAGCGGGTGAAGGGAATCGAACCCTCGTCGTAAGCTTGGAAGGCTTCTGCTCTACCATTGAGCTACACCCGCATTTTAATTACAGCTATACAACCAGTTACGCAGACTCTTCACTACGCATTACTTTATTTGGTGGGGGGGGAAGGATTCGAACCTTCGAAGGCTAAGCCGCCGGATTTACAGTCCGGACCCGTTGACCGCTGGGGTAACCCCCCCTCAACAAGAGAAGCGCATTCTAGATAAGGATCTGACCTACGTCAAGCAGGATGCGGCGATTATTTTGTATAATGTACGTCATTCATCCTTAAAAATGCTTGCAGCTATTTATTAATTCATTAATAAACATAAGCTAAGCGTATTCTCACAATGTTTAAAAAAAAATCAATTTAAGCGCATTTCCTTGCTAAGCACATCGCTACACGCATAAGCCGCGTAAAACCATGCTCAGCGATTCAGCACGAAGGGACAAGAGCACTTCATAGCCTACGTTTTATTAGAGACATTTTGAATGGCGACCCCATAAAACCGCTACTGCAGCCTTTTTTAATGCGTATTTATTGTCCCACTAATTTTATATAGCGAAATATAAAAATATCCGCCTTTTTCACTAAAAATCAGAATAAGGGTTGACGGGTCGAAGAAAATAGGCTTTAATAGCGACCTCTCAGCGGCCTGTTAGCTCAGTTGGTAGAGCAGCGGATTGAAAATCCGCGTGTCCTTGGTTCGATTCCGAGACAGGCCACCAAGTTCTTATAAGGTTAGATGTTGTTAATCTGACTGGCTTTAAACCGCTTTATGCGGCCCGTTAGCTCAGTTGGTAGAGCAGCGGATTGAAAATCCGCGTGTCCTTGGTTCGATTCCGAGACGGGCCACCAGTATAAAAAGAACGGCTCCAATAAAATGGGGCCGTTTTTCATTTCTGCCAAACTACGAATCAATAGTTCCCCTGATTTTTTTGTGGTTATTGCCTGTGGCCTCCCCCATGATTGCGCTATGATGTTTGCTTCTTGCAATAATTATTTAATTGCACAGCGAATTAGAGCGGCTCCGTGAATAAAATAAAAACAATCCCAAGCAGTACTACTCTTTCTGATCAAATGGTTAAGGCGATTCGCCGTGACATTTTACTAGGCCGTTTTTTGCCCGGTGATAAACTGCAAATGAATGAATTAAAGCAGTATTATCAAGTAGGCGGCACGCCAATTCGCGAAGCTTTAGTGCAATTGGTTTGGCAACATTTTGTGGTTATGGAGCCACAAAAAGGCTTTAGGGTTGCGCCTATTTCTTTAGATGAATTACGCGACATTCTGACGACAAGACGAGCCATTGCAGGCATTGCTTTAGAAAAAGCCATGCAGCGCGGCGATGAAGAATGGGAGCTAAGCATTATTACTGCATTTCATCGCATGGAGCGTATTCAACTCGATCAGCCGGATGTAGATTACGAAGAATGGGGCGAGCGCCATATTGCTTTTCATATTGCGCTGATTCAGGCCTGCAACTCGCCAATGATGCTTTCCACCCTAGAGAGTATTTATAATCAATTAGAGCGCTATCGGCATATTTGGCTTAATGGTGACTTAGATCAAGTGACCCGCTATCACGACCATGGTGAACACAAAGTTATTATGGATGCCGTGCTGGCAAGAGATCTTCAATTATCACTACAACTAATTGAAGAGCATTACCAGCACGTGATTGATCTGGCCGAATCGTTAAGCCCAGAAAACTTTTCCGAAAGAGTAAAACTCCACCAAAGACTTAAAGCCTAAAGGCAGATAGCAGTTGCGATGGGCAGGTATATTCCTGCTTAGCCGCCACCACAGCCAGCTCATAACGTAATTGCCTTGCCGTCTCAAGTAAAGCGCCGTACACCGCGGCGGTGGTGTGCTCCAGCGCCTCCACAATAGGCTTACCCGTGAGTAGGCTGGCCAAGAATATCGCCGAAGTCATATCCCCCACTCCAACTGGCTCTTTATCAAACTCTAGAATAGGCCGGCGAATCAGCCAGGCCTCATCAGCGGTGAGTGCCAGCATTTCAAAATCGCTTGGTTTTTTGTCTTGGTAATGCAGATGTTTGATCAGAATTGTTTGCGGCCCTTTTGCCAGCAGCTCATGACAAGCCGCAACAATTTCCACCAAACTGTACAGCTTTCTGCCAACGATCATTTCTAATTCTAATTGATTGGGCGATACAATATTGGCTTGCGGAATAGCCCGTTCAATTAAAAACTCGGCCACACCAGGCGCTACAATGCAGCCTTTTAGCGGGTGGCCCATCACGGGATCACAATGATAAATCGCTAAAGGATTAGCTTCTCTAACAAGTTGTAATGCTTTAAGAATATGATCGCCCTGCCCCGCACTACCAATATATCCAGACAACAGCGCATTGCATTCTGCCAACTGCCCAGTCTTAGCAATACCTGCCACTAATTCGCTAATCTGCGCCTCTGGCATCACCATTCCTGCCCAGTGACCATATTGGGTATGGTTAGAAAACTGTACTGTATGGAGCGGCCAAACATTTGCCCCCATGCATTGCATTGGAAACACTGCCGCACTATTGCCAGCATGGCCAAACACCACATGCGATTGAATAGAAAGAATATTCATAAGAGATCCAAAAATAGTGCAATGCACGTAAAAGTTGCGGCATAAAAATACATAAAAAAATCACCATCCTAGCAAGGCAAAGCCATACAGAATGGTGATTCAATTTACTGACTATTGATCAGTAAAACAATTACTTCCAAACAATCAAGCAATGGTTCTTTTTGCCACGCCTCAGCAGGGTATAACTACCAAAGCGATGGTTGATCGCCCCCATATGGTAAGCAACATCGCTTACCTTTTGACCATTAATACTCACTGCATCGCTTTCAATAAAACTACGCGCTTGGGTTTTTGAGCTAGCAAGCTCTGAGGCAACCAAAGCATCAGCCAAGCTAGTTTCTGTGTAACCCAGCTCGAGATGATGAACGCCATCTAGTGCTAATTGCTGAAAATCTTCTTCGGTTAAAGCACTTTGATCTTCTGCAAATAGATTCTGGCTGATGCGCTTAGCCGCCTCCAAAGCCGCCTTACCATGTACTAACTCCGTAGCATGATCTGCCAAAATACGCTGTGCGCTTGGGGCTGCGCCGCTAGCACGATCTGCCGCTTCAATGGCATCAATTTCAGCCAGAGTCATAAAGGTAAAGTACTTCATAAAGCGGTAAACATCGTCATCCGATGTGGTCAGCCAGAACTGGTAAAACTTGTAAGGCGAGCATTTACTTGGATCCAGCCAAATGGCATTGCCTTCGCTCTTACCAAACTTAGTGCCATCTGATTTAGTAATCAGCGGCATGGTAATGCCAAACACCTGCTGCTGATTCATCCGACGAGTCAGATCAACCCCTGCCGTAATATTGCCCCATTGATCAGAGCCGCCCAATTGCAGTTGGCAATCATGGCTCTTATTTAATACTGCAAAGTCATAACTTTGCAGCAGGCTGTAGGCAAACTCGGTAAATGAAATACCCACTTCATCACGGTTCAGCCTTTGCTTTACCGATTCTTTATTAATCATGGCATTCACGGAGAAATGCTTGCCGATATCGCGCAAGAAGCTCAGCACATCCATGCCTGCAAACCAATCGTTATTGTTCACCATGGCTGCACTATTGGCACCACAGTCAAAATCTAAGAATGGCGAGACTTGCTTGCGAATCTTATCCACCCAGCCAGCAACCACATCAGGCGTATTGAGTGAACGCTCAGTGGCTTTAAAGCTAGGATCACCAATCATACCGGTCGCGCCGCCCACCAAAGCCAAAGGGCGATGGCCTGCCATTTGAAAACGCTTTAAAGCCAGCAATGGCACAAGATGGCCTAGATGCAGGCTATCTGCCGTTGGATCAAAGCCACAATAAAGCGTAACGGATTTCTGCGCGAGGATGGCATCGAGTGCTGCGGCATCGGTTACTTGCGCAATCAAGCCTCGCTCTTGTAACTGGCTAATTAAATTTGATTCTTTCATAGCATGCTCCATCTAAACAATAAGTAAGTGGGGATCAGCAAATCGGTAATAAATTCTGCATTTTCATAATTTGAAAAACAATGATGCACAAGCCCATCGTCGTCACGGTACAAAATGAGCAGGCATTGCCAGGAACTCGCCAATCCGCACTGTATGTGGTTTGCCTACGCAATTTATATAGCGCCAGAGCTGGGAATAAAATCGCCAGTATGGATAGGAAAATAGCGGCAGCCCCCAGCGCTAATACAAAGCCTTCTGGGTAAATCCATGCAAATACAAACGGTGGAAGATAAGTGGCCAGAGCCGTAATTAAGCGATCATGCTTAGAATCTTTCCAACCAATACTGCTTGCCACCGAATCAAACAATCCTAAGGAGACGCAAAGATAAGAGGTAAACAGAGCAATGGATGAAAACAAACTAATTAAACTAGGTATCCAGCGATTACTGGTGCTTGCATGAATAAAATCAAGAAACATGCCCACCGAGCCTTGGTTTTCCGCCAGCGTCAGAAAGCTATTCTCCCCCATTCTGGGCACGAGGCCGAGACTGCAATATTCCCAAATGCCGTAGACCAATAGCGGAATAAGCCCGCCAAGGATAAAAATATTGCGCAGCGTTTGTGGCTTATCACGGCCAATATATTTCACCATGCTGGGGATACTGCCATGAAAGCCAAAGGCAGTTATAAACACCGGAAAAGCCGCATAAATATAGCGACTGGAATCCTGGGAATTATTTAAATTGCCTTGATTTACATAGGGCTGAATAGTGATTGCCATGGCAAAGAAGATAAATACATTCAAGCTAAACAGTACGCGATTAACGCGGTCTACTGCGCCGGTGCTCATATAGACAATAGAGCCGATTAGCAGGGTAAAGATCGCCGCAACGACGGCAGAAGGGACATCGATTCCCAAATACTGTTTAATATTTGAGGTATAGGACGAGGCAGCACCAGAGATATACGCACCAGAAAGTGCATATAAAAGCAGTAACAAGGAGGCGTTGATAATCCACAAACCTTTGTTGCCGAACAAACTTTGTGCCATTACATCAAAACCACTGCCCTCAGGAAAGGCCAGTGAGACTTCCAGCAGCATCAACGCGGTATAGGTCATCAGCAGCCAGATACAGACCAGTGCAAGGCTAGCGTAGGTGTAGCCCATTCCAGAGGAAACCAGAGGCAATGCCAGCATTCCTGCCCCCAGCATGGTGCCGGAAATCAGCAGCGTAGCGCCCACCGCTTTGTAGTTAATCGCAAACATAGCCCAACCTTTTAATCATCCCGCACAAATAAGCGGATTGATCTGATAATTAACTTGAATAGAAACATTGATCTCTTCGATGGCAAAAAACCCACCTCGGCTGAGGCGGGTTTTTTTGCATTAAGCAGCTTTTAATTGATTGGCTTCTTTGGCTTCCATATCGATGATATGGCCTAGTTTTTCTGCAAAAATGGCGCGCAGATTAGTCCAGTAGTCTTCAAAGCCTTGTGGATCACGCAAGAAGTGAGTCATCACCGCAGCGCGCAAGATGTAAACGCTTTGGGTTTTATCCCATTCTTTGCGGCTGAAACCACGGCTTTCAGCGTACATCCAAGGGGTATCACCGTATTCGTCAAAGGCGAGCGAAGTGGATGAAGTCAGGAAATCATTGCTATAGGTGCGGCCCGATGAGTAAGAGCACACTTCGTACATGCGTTGATTCAGACGGTTATGGTCTTCCAAGCTTGGATTGCCGATTTCCTTAAAGGTGAAGTTCACCATATGGAAATCTGGGTGCATCAATGGGCGCAATTCAAAGCGACGATTACCCACCACAATCGGTTTTGCCATGGCTAGCTTTTGTGCAAACCAATCGGCAGTCACAATACCGCGACCAATGACCTTGCCGTAGCCTGAAATATTCAGTGGCACTAAGCGATGCGCTGCCCATACTGCCGCAGCGGTTGCACCGGCTTTAGAGCCTTCCATAATGGATGAGCCCAGCACCACATTTTGTTCTTCACCCGCATCATCAGCTTCTTCAAATACATAGGCCGCGTGGTAGGAGATCAGATCAACAATGCGCTTGTCTTTCATACATACCGCACCGGCAGCGTATTGAATAAAGCCAGCTTTGTGCGGGTCCACCGTAATCGAATCGGCTTCAGACATCGCTTTAAAGCCTTCGTACACCGCACGTTTAGGCCAAGTTACGCCTTCAGGGATAATATCTTCGGCGCGATAACGGGCAACGAGTGCATCGTATTCCATGAATTTGCTGTTTTCATCAAGGAACATCGCGCGGACATAACCACCGTAAGCCGCATCAACGTGAACATAGAAAGACACGCCGAATTTTTCTTCACATTCACGGCGCAGCTTGATCACTTCATCTACTTGATCAATCGAGCCTTCTTCGGTTGTACCCACTACCGCCACCATACCGAGGATAGGCGTACCTTCTTCGATCAATTTAAAGGTAATGGCGCGCATTGTTTCAACGTCGGTGCGGTAGTTTTCATCCACTGGCAGCGGAACAATATGCTCTTGACCAATACCCATCACATCCATGGCTTTCATCCATGAATAATGCTTAGACATTGGCACAAGAAATTTACCCAGCTGGCCTTGTTTAACACCCACACCACGTACAGTCAGCGCACGCACTTCTTCAAACAGACCACGTTTTTTCAGCTCGTCAGACAAATCCAGAATGGCTGTTGGCGACATATTCAGTAATTGCTGTTCGCTCATGCCAGCCACTAAATCTTTAGCTTTTTCATGCTGAGCAATGGCTAAAGGCAGGGATTTCAGATTACGCGCAACCCAAACGCCTTCGTAGTTAGCAACCGTACCGCCAGAAGTAATGTGGCCCCATGACTTTTGTACGTCGTAACCAAACATCGCACACAGATCACGGCCTGCTTCTAATTCAAGCTCGGTGGTCGTAGGAGACGCTTCATGCGCACAATTGTTTGGGTTGTAAAGCATGGTCATTACATAAGCGATATTAGAAACCATCAGCGTATCGGCATTCATATGGCCTAAATAACGCGGCGAGAACCAAGGCACTGAAGTGGTTTTTAGCTTGGAAGACAGCTGACGCAAAATGCCTTCGGTGCGATAAAGCGTATTACGGAAATCAGGCTGATGCTGATCCATTGGAGTAAGCAGAGGAGCATCTTCCGGGTGAAAATCTGCACGCCAGTGAATATGCTCATCCACCGCGTAATCAACCATTTCTTTAAAGAATTCACGATTTTCTGATTTTGGGCCAAGAAACAGCGCATCAACGTTCATTGAGGTTTTAAACATTTTGAACTCCTGATTAATTAATTTTGAGCCGGCGCTTAGTGCGCAGCAGCGTGTTGCTCATCAAGTGCTTCTTGCTTGGCGGCCTTATTTGCAGCCACAACTTGCAGTTTTTTCGCTTGACGTAATTTATCTTTTTGGCCGTAGGCATAGACAAGGAAGGGAATCACCAGCATCACAATCAGCCCGATCAGCTGAAACATGAAGTAACCCGATGCGGAGCCTTTAAAGCTGCCAGGTGGAATAAACGCAAGGTAAGCAGCGAGCAGCGACATCACAAAACCCATGCCGGAAACGATCCACATGCCTAAATTGCCACCAGGTACTTTGAAGCTGCGTTCAATATCTGGGCGTTTGTAGCGAAGCCAGATGGCTGCGGCAAACATAATCAGATAGGCCACCAGATAAACCAGCCCCGTCAGCCCCATCAACATAAAGTAGAAGTTATCTACATCAGGGATCACAGTGATCAACACGCCGACCAAGCTAATGGCAACCGCTTGGATAATGACCAAGGTAACGGGCACGCCGTGCTTGTTTGATTTTTGCAAGAAGGCAGGTAATGCACCTGAATTAGCCGTGGCTTGTAGCCCACGTACCGGGCCAAGCACCCAAGAATTAACCTGACCAATCAGACCCAGCGCAATGGATAAACCCATCACCGGAGCTAACCAAGGCATGCCCCATTTAGTGAAGTAGAGCTCAAACGCCTGCATCAAACCGGCAGTCATTGAGATTTCTTCTTTAGGAATCGCCACGAAAATGGCGGCAGAGCCAACAACCGAGAGGAAAACCATGATGATCGACACCAGAATGATGGCAATCGGATAATTACGTTTCGCGTCTTTAATAGAAGACACATTCGAGGCGGAGACTTCCATCCCCATCACCACGAAGATAAAGCCGATAAACAGACCTAAAGTACCGGCATCGCTAAAGTGCGGGATCATATTCGACATGCTAAAAGACACATCGGTCATGATGGGATTGCCGCCTAGTACATAGGCAATACCGGCAATAATCAGCACAATCCCTGGCAAGAACACACCCAAGCTCACACAAATGGTGGAAACCCAGCCTAGGGTTTTAACCCCTTGCAGATTCACCAGCGTGCAGCCCCACCACACCAGCAGAATCATTCCCAACATAAAGTATTTATTGCTAGCCAAAGCCGGATCAACCACATAGGCGATAGTGGCAGCGATGATCATGATGATCGATGTCATGCCAAATACCATTTGAATCCACTGCATCCAAACAGCCACAAAACCTAGGCGCTCGCCAAAGGCCTCACGCACCCAAATAAAGATCCCACCATCTTGTGGCCAAGCTGTTGCCAGCTCTGCGGCCACTAAGGCCGTAGGAACCAAGAACAACAAGGCCGCAGCCAAGGTTAGGAAAATCGTCATCATCCCTGGCTGCGCAGTCATAGGCAGCGTACGAACGCTTACTACAACGGCAGCAGTGATCATGACAAAGGTTGACACCCCAATTTTGGGGCTAGCTTCAGTACTAGACATGCTCGGCCTCTTTGTCGAATATTTAAATAATTTCGAAATATTTTATATTTTCGACAAATAAGCCATTTGATGGAGATCAACAATCTGTAAGCAAATAGTGCCTTGCCTGCGGCAAAAAACCGGCGTATCGGGCGCGAAGCAAATAAAAGCGCTCTAGTAGTTTTAAATATTTCATTTAAATACAAACACTTAACCATAAAACGATGGCAAACAAAACTAGCGCCAGCAAATCCAACATAGTAAGATTTAAACCTAAAACCACTAGCCTCGGCGGGCTAAAGCCGTAAAAAAACCCTCGCGTAAAAGCGAGGGTTAGAATGGTTTTCCTAAGTAAACTCTGGTTTATTCAATTTCGTCATCCCCGCGCGAGCGGAAATCCAGTGTTTACGCTGGATCCCCTGATAAAACATTCGGGGATGACTAATTAAAATTTTTCTAATAGCAATTAGCAGCCAGTGACAACTTGCCATTTTACAGCGGCAATAAACCTACTGGCTGCCGATCCGCTACCCGCAGCTGGTAGAATCGCTATTTTAGCCAGAGCCTTGAGTCTGGCATCATTGATAAAGAATAAAAATGTCCGCCAGCACTATCGATTTTGCCGCGCTCAGCCTGCAGCGCTACCCAGCTAAACACGCCAAAGACTTACGTGCATGGGATGCCAGTGATGAATACCTGGCTGAATTTATCCGCGCCGATGCCCCCGTTTTGCTGATTAATGATAGCTTTGGTGCGCTGCACTCTGCCGCGAGCCTATGCTCTGGTGCGCTGATTTTTCACATCAACGATTCATGGTGCTCACGCCACGCCATTGAAATCAATAGCCAGCAAAGCTTCGAGACTTACACTGGGCAAGCACTTAACTATGCCCTGGTTAAACTGCCAAAATCGCTTTCTTTATTTGCTGCACAGCTACAGCAAATCGCAAATCGCTTAAACGAGCCTTTAACGCTGTATTTCTCCGGCATGCAAAAGCACGTGAGCAATGGGCATCTGGCGATAATTAAGGATTATTGCGACGAGGTGGAATACCTGCCCACGCAGCGTAAAGCGCGTATGTACCAAGCCAGCCTGAGGCCAAACCAAGCTGTAACTAGCCCATATCTACAAACCATGCCCGAGCTAAACCTAACACTCCACAATGCGCCAGGTGTTTTTGCCGAGCAAAAAGTAGATATTGGCTCGCGCTTTTTTATTGAGCATTTTGATCGCTTGCCCAAGGTAGAGTCGGTGGTCGACGTGGGTTGTGGCAATGGCTTGCTGTCTTTGGCCTACCATCGCTTGCACCCCGAGACAGGGCTGCATTTATTTGATGAATCTCTTGCGGCAGTGACATCGGCAAGGCTCAGCTTTACTGCTAACTTTCCAAACGCCACCTACCAGATTCAACACGGCGATGGCCTTGCCAGTGCCGTGGCAAATCAGCAGGTTTTTGAGCTGATTCTGATTAACCCGCCATTTCATCAGCAAAACACCGTTACCACGGATATTGCGCTGAGCATGTTTGCACAGGCCAAAGAGTGCATGAGCGCCCACAGCGAGTTATGGATCGTGGCAAACCGGCATTTAGACTATCAGGCAGCGTTAAAGAAAAATTTTAGGCAGATCGAGCTGATCGCACAAAACGCCAAATTTGTGATTATCAAAGCGAAGAAGTAAGGGCTCAAACCTGAGATCTGTAGGCGCGGAGAAAAACTTAAAATCGAGTAAAAACCAAGCTCGGGTGGGCATTTTTTTATGCCCACCCGAGCATAATTTGCTGCATGGGCACGATAAAACTGAGCCCACCCTACAACAGCTAATCAGCCAAACCGCCTTGCCGCTTCCACCGCCAAACCCGTGCCGATGCTGCCAAATAAATCACCTTCTACATGGCGGGCATTGGGTAAGAGCGCGGCAACTTGGCTGCGTAATAGCGGCACACCGCTGGAGCCGCCGGTAAAGAACACGGTATCCACCTGCTCTACACGAATCCCTGCCGTGGTCAGCAAGCCTGTGACAGTTTTTTCTACGCTCTCTACCAAACGCTCAATCGAGGAATCAAACTCTGCGCGGCTTAGCTCATGCGTTAGCCCATCTTCGAGGCGATCCAGCGTTAGGATGGTGCGCTCGTTTGCGGACAAAGCAATTTTTGCGTCCTCCACCTGCATTGCCAACCAATGCCCAGCACGCTGCTCAATCAAGCTCATTAAACGATCTAATTTATCCCGCTCTAGTGCATCGCGGTAAACATCGACTAGATCGGTCCAAGAACGGCGGGTATAGGCAAAATTGATGGTGTGCCAGGTCGCCAAATTAAAGAAAGTACCGGATGGGACTTCTGAGTTATTTTTAAGCCGCGTTTTATACCCCAACAAAGGCATGACACCCGCTAAGCTCAGCGCCTTATCAAAATCTGTACCACCAATATGCACGCCAGCACTGGCCAATAAGTCTTCGCGGCGATCCAGCAACTGAGCCCGCTCTGGCGATAATCTCACCAAAGAAAAATCTGAAGTACCGCCACCAATATCCACAATCAGCACTAGCTCTTCTTTTTGAATACTGCACTCGTAATGAAAAGCGGCCGCAATCGGCTCAAACTGAAAGCTGATTTCTTTAAAACCAACCTGATAGGCAATCTCGGCGAGGGTTTTTTCAGCCTGCGCATCGGCTGCCGCATCGTCGTCAACAAAATGAACTGGGCGGCCAAATACTGCCTGCTCGAACGGCCTGCCTGCTGCTGTTTCTGCCCGCAACTTAAGCTCGCCAATATATTTTGCCAGCAAGCCACGCAGCGGCAAGGCTCGGCCATTTACCTCGGTTTGTGCATCAATCAAGCTGCTGCCTAAGAGGCTTTTTAAAGAACGCATCAAGCGCCCTTCATAACCCTCTAAATATTCGCCCATGGCGGCTCGGCCGTAGCAAACGGAATCTTCTTCAGCATTAAAAAACACCATTGATGGTAGCGTGGCCTTACCATCTTCCAAGGAAATCAAGGTGTTAGCACCAGGGCGCACCCAGCCTACCGTGGAATTAGAAGTACCAAAATCGATGCCGCAGGCACGAGCAAAAGAAGGAGAAGTCACAGGCCTGATCCGAACGGCAAAAGGGGGCGTGATTCTACATAGCATTGCTGATAAAAACAATTTTGAATCATATAGGCTCGATTAATGCAGGTTTACCCGCGCGTCTGCGGTATTTAAGATAAATCAAAGCCTTATGTGGAATGCAGGGCTTACTCTAATATGCGGCAACAACAAGCCTCAGCTTATACGATCATCATGAAGGCCAGCATATTGCCGCAAGCTATAACAATACTAGAAATCTATGTGGCTTGAGTTAATCACTTATGCCCCCATTTACGCTCAATACTCTTAGGGCAACAAGCATGGAATTAACCATATCGGCGTTATCACCCGATGAAAAATACGCTTTAATCAGCGATTGCGTTGTGCCTCGCCCTATTGCGTGGATAAACAGCCAAAATACTGCCGGTATCGTGAATGTTGCGCCGTTTTCCTACTTTAATATTGTTTCTAACGAGCCAATGATTGTATCGGTCAGTATTAATCGCCGCCACGACAATGCCATGCTAAAAGACACCGCGCGCAATATTTTGCAAACGGGTGAATGTGTTGTCCACCTGCCATCCCGTGGCCACGCCCCACAAGTAAATGCCAGCGCCGCCGCTTTTGGCCCAAATGAAAGTGAAGCTACAGCCCTAGGTCTGGCGCTTACCCCCTCCACCGCAGTAAAGCCTCCCCGCCTTGCCGATTGTGGCGTTGCTTTGGAGTGCCGCCTGCATATGCATATAGAAGTGGGCGACCCTGTTGTGGCAGATTTAATGTTGCTAGAAGTGGTGCACCTTGGCGTGGCCGATGATTTACTGGTTGATGGTCGCATCCACCCCGGGCCACTCGATCCTTTATCGCGCCTTGGCGGGCCAGACTATGCGGTAGTAGGCGAGCGTTTTGTTATTCAGAGGCCAAAATGAGTCTTGATATGAAAAAATCGATTATCCAAAGCGAGCAAGCCCCAAAAGCCGTTGGCACTTATTCGCAAGCCGTAAAAATCGGCAATACCGTGTATTTATCTGGCCAGATTGGCCTTGACCCAAGCAGTGGCATTTTGGCTGAAGGCTTTACTGCACAGACCCATCAAGTCTTTCAAAACTTGCGTGCAGTATGTCAGGCAGCAGGTGGGGATCTGCAAAATATTGCTAAGCTAGGGGTATTTGTTACCGACCTCAGCAACTTTGCCGCCCTAAATGACATCATGGGCCAGTATTTTACCGAGCCCTACCCCGCCCGAGCCGCAGTCCAAGCCGCCGCCTTACCCAAGGGCGCACTGGTTGAAGCCGATGGGATTATGGTTTTAGATTTGTAAAATACATGAATCCTAGGGTGGGCACCTGTGCCCACGGGACAAACCTCTACAAATAAAACCAATACCCCTCATGCTTTTAACTCGTTTTTCTCTCTGTGATCCGTATTCTCACCGCTCGCTATGTCCACAGAGTTTTGAGGGTTAAATAGCAGCGACGCGAGCAAGGTAAGGGCCCCTAAGAAGGATTTACTCATGGTTTTCCAAAACCCTAGCGATGAAGAGATTCGCCAGTTTCTACTTAGCATTCACCACATCGCCGTAGTAGGCTTATCGCCCAAGCCTGATCGGCCTAGCTTTGGCGTATCTGCCATCATGCAAAAAGCCGGCTATCAGATTATCCCCGTACGCCCTTACACCGAAAGCGTACTGGGCGAAACCGCCTATGCCAGCCTAAGCGATCTACCCAGCAAAGTGGATTTAGTGAATGTATTTCGGGCCAGCGATCAGATCGACGCTATTGTGGATGAGGCCATCCAGTTGCAAATCCCCGCAATCTGGATTCAACTCGGCATTATTAATGAAGCCGCAGCATTACGCGCCAAGGCGGCGGGCTTGTTTGTGGTGATGAATCGCTGTATCAAGATTGAATATCTACAGCTATGCCTGTGAGCTGCCATCTGGTCTTAGGCGATTGCGCTGCAGACCTACTACGAACCAGCCTAGGCCCCTATGCCGATATCCGCATCCACCGCGATGATCTAGCCGTTGGGCCGCTGATCGATATTGATGACGCCTACCCAGCGGCCAGAGTGCATTTTTGGGACGCAGTATTCCCGCAATCCAGCTTTGATTTTAACGATGTGCTGCCCGCTGGCAACGCCCAACTCGCCTCTTTGCCCGCAGATCTCACCCTATGGATAGGGAACTCATGCGGTGAGGCACTTTTACTGCGCAGATTGGCGTGGTGGCGCTATAAAACCCAACAAACTTTTAAACTCATCACGCCCGATAGCACGGGGCTAAACAGCTATATTGCAGGGCAAGTGCCACTCAGCCTAATGCCACTGCCCATTATTCAAGCCACCAACAGCCAAACGCTATCACCTGCCTTGCTGCAAGAATTAGCCAGCGAATGGCAAGCCATCCGCCAGCAGCCCAGCGCCTTTCGCGGCTGGGATGGTAGCTACTTTCATCACCACTCCCAAACCGCTCTCGATGCAGAAATGCTGGCTCTTATCGAAGAAAACTACCTGCCTTGCAGCGAGATTGCTAGCCGCTGGATATCTGCCAGCAGCGATTTCTTCCGCAGCGATGTACTCGCCATGTGGCGCTTACGCTGCTTAGCCGAACAAGGCCTGATTGAGCTTTGCCCTCACCCCGACGAGCACTGGCTATTTGCTTTTAAGGCAAGAAAACGATAATTAATGGAGCTCAGGTAGCGGTTTTGCCTCAACGACATAATTACGGCTTTCAGGGCTGGCTTGCTGCAAAAAATTGACGATAGAATCAACCGTGATCGTATCGATTCTTCCTGCCATCCGGCGGTCTGTCGGGTGATCATCAAAAGCAATGTTGGCACGAAACATCCGCCCGCCTAAGCGCTTAAAGGTATTAATGCGTAGCTCAGTTGGCTGGTAATTCATCAGCTTTAGCCATTGCTGCGCTTGCGCACGGCTACGAATAGCAAGGTCATGGCTCATGGCTGCAGCCAGCCCCTCTAATACCCATTGATTTGAATTTTGATATTGAGTCGAAAACGGATAGGCCAGCATATTGTATTTATCACCATGCAATTGCTCCATTTTGCCTTGCTCGCTCAACCAAATTTGCAATTTATCTTGCACCTCTGAGGGGGGAACAATAATCATCGAATCATATGCAAAAGGCTCATCCATAAAAAAATTGGCCAGCCCTTCACGCCATAAATCCGATTGTGCTGTGCCACATTGATTTAATAAATGCATGACTCGCCACTGGCCTTGCGCCTTAGGATCGTGCCAAACAAAACCCATATGAGAAAAGCGTAAACGGTAAGCCGATAAGTCTTGCCCAACGCGGGCAATCATTGCCACCTTGGGGTTCAGCTTATCTAATTGCTGCATATTGACGTAGCCAGTAGCCATTGCTTGGCGGAATGTTTCCGTATTAGGGGATGTCTCTTGGCAGGCTCGTCCCGCCCAAGCAAGAGGGAGCAACAACACAGCCATCAGGCCACACAGCCATTGATTTAAGCGCATAACTGCCCTTTATTTTTCTGAAACTTTAGATTGATGCAGCAATGCCTCGCCCAGCTCATTAGGAATAAATGCCAGCAGTTTTCCCGAAGCAATCAAGGCATAGCCGGTGCTTTCGGCAATCGTTTTAACCGATGTCCCCACTGCAATGCCTAACTCTTTAAGCATGGCCTCGCTGACTTTCACCATATAACGGCTGCCATCGCTAACCCGCTCGATAGTCAACATACTGCCTTCTGCCGTCAGCTTGCCCACCCCTACCACAGTAAGACTAACCCCCAAAGGAAACGCGATAGAAGCCTCAACCGGCTTGCCTTGCAATGACAATACTGGCGACAGCAGCACCGAGGCCAAACCACTTTGCAGTATTTCACTTCCTTCGTTACGCGCCTGAGCAGTCCCTGTGATAAGGCAAGTGGCAAGTAATAAGCTAAGTTTTAACATTTGATCATTCCTTTAATAAACAGCAAGGAGAAGTACGCAATTAAACACAAAATTAAACACATCGTCAGTAGAGCAAGGAGACTATGCTGTTAATTGGCTTTCAAACAAACCAGCAACTTACCACAACAGTCAGTCCTTGTTTATTTTTGTGCCTCACCTTTAAACCAACCCCAAAAGATCTGCACAAACTCTCGCCTCCAATAATATGAGTCGGCGATCCGTTTATAAATGCTGGATTCCCACCAAAGTAGGAATGACAAATTAGAATTAATCAAACCATTCTTAAACCAAGATATTCAGCCTGAAGCCCTAGCTTTAGCGATGCTTTGGTAGAATATATTGAATTATCTGTAATATATGCTGCGAAAAAATCACCACATACATTGCCATAAACTTCTGCACCGTTTACCTTTAGTAAAATCATTCAGCGGCGCGCCAGTAATATGAAAATTCAGTTCACTAAAATGCAAGGCCTAGGCAATGACTTTATGGTGATTGATGGAGTCAACCAAGACATCCAGCTCAATAGCGCCACCATCCGGCAATTAGGCGATCGGCATTTTGGCATTGGTTTTGATCAGCTTTTATTAGTAGAAGCCTCAAACCTGCCCGATATCGACTTTAGCTACCGCATTTTTAATAATGACGGTAGTGAAGTGGAGCAATGCGGCAATGGCGCACGCTGTTTTGCCCGTTTTGTGTTTGATAAAGGCTTAAGTCATAAACGTGAAATTGCCGTCAGCACCGCACGTGGGGTGATTTACCCCCGCCTAGAAGACAATGGCAATGTCACGGTGAACATGGGCGTGCCGCAATTTTCCCCAGCAGCAATTCCCTTTATCAGCGATGCAGATCTAATCATTCATCCGCTAGATGTAGATGGGCAGAGTATTGATATCAGCGTGGTATCGATGGGCAACCCGCATGCCGTGCAAGTGGTAAGCGATGTGGACAGCGCCCCTGTTGCCAGCCTTGGCCCCAAAATTGAAACGCATGCGCGCTTCCCAGCCAAGGTTAACGTCGGCTTTATGCAAATCGTGAATCGAGACCAAATTAAACTACGGGTATTTGAACGCGCTGCAGGCGAAACCCTAGCTTGTGGCACAGGCGCTTGCGCGGCTGTCGTGGCAGGTATTCGCCGTGGCTTACTCAACCCCAGTGTTCGTGTGATCACCCATGGCGGTGAGCTGACTATTAGCTGGCAAGCAGGCGAAGCAGTTTGGATGAGCGGCCCTGCTGTGACGGTATTTAATGGTGAGATCAGCCTTGGCAACCTTGGAGAACAATATGCAGCCCAATGAAATTGTCGCTTGGCTTAAAGACAACCCCGCATTTTTTGATCAATACGCCGACGAGCTGGCGCAAATTTACGTGCCCCACAGCCACCGTGGCCAAGCGATTTCGCTGGCTGAGCGCCAGCTACTCACCTTACGTGAAAAGAATCGCTCCCTTGAGCTGCGCCTAGGCGATCTGCTGCAGTTTGGTGAAGAAAACGATCATATCTCTGAAAAACTGCACCAGCTTAGCGTTAGCCTGATGCAAGCCGACGATCTAGCCAGCATGATAGGCACGCTGGAATACCATCTGCAACACCGCTTTGGCGTGCCACATATTGCGCTGCGCCTGTGGCTAGATAGCGATTGTAATCTGCGTGAATTTGCCCCCGTGGGCGAGGCCGTACAAAAACTGGCGCAAAATCTAGTATCGCCTTACTGCGGCCCCTATGTGACCGATGAAGTGCTGACATGGTTTGAATGCGAAGCCAACAAACTTAAATCCTTCGCCCAGTTTGCTCTGCGCACTGGTGGCGGAGAGCCATTTGGCATACTGGTAATGGCCAGCGAAGATATTGAGCGCTTTTACCCTGATATGGGCACGCTGTATTTACAACGCCTATCTGATTTAGTCTCTGCATCCATTCGCCGCGCCGTGCCTCAGTTTGAACCAAATGATGAGCCGATGCTGCTAACTGAAGAAGTGTGATGCAAGCCACCACGGAGCGTCTTCCCTTAGCCAGCGGGGAAGAGCTTTCCAGCAGCAGTAAAGCCGCAGATAAAGGCGATAGCACCGAGCAAATCAGCGCTAAACAAGCCATGCTCGCGCACTTTGTTCAATATTTAGAAGGTGAAAAAGGCGCCGGCGAACACACGCGTGCAGCCTACGAGCGCGATATGGCCACCCTAGTGGAATGCGCCGCTGGCCATGATTTAGCAGCGCTAACCCCTAAGGAAATTCGTGGCTATGTGCGTAAACTCACCAGCCGCAGCCTATCGGCCAGAACCATCGCTCGTACCCTCTCCACATGGCGCACTTTTTATCGCCTAATGTGCCGGGATTTTCACTGGCCAATGAACCCCGCTGACGGTGTAAAGCCACCCAAAACCGCAAAAAAACTACCTGCGGCAATGACCATTGACGACACCTCAGGCTTTTTAGAAAACATGCCCGATGAGGAAATCCTAGCTTGCCGAGACAAAGCCATCTTTGAGTTGGCTTACTCTTCTGGCCTACGGGTGGCTGAATTGGTATCGATTAACTTACTTGATTTAGATTTAAACCACGGCATGGCGGTGGTCACGGGAAAAGGCGGCAAGACTCGGCAAGTACCGGTAGGCAGCGTGGCTTGCGAAGCAATCCGCCGCTGGCTAGTAGAGCGCCCCAAACTAAGCCCAAAAGATAATACGGTTTTTGTGGGAAAAAACGGCGGCACGCTCAGCACCCGCGCGGTACAGCTACGGATTAAATATTGGGAAACCAAGCTCAATATTAAAGAACCACTCTACCCACACAAACTACGCCACAGCTGCGCCAGCCATTTACTACAAAGCTCACACGATTTACGCGCCGTGCAAGAGCTGCTCGGCCACGCCAGCATCGCCACCACCCAAGTCTATACCCACCTCGATTACCAACACCTAGCACAAGAATACGACCGAACTCACCCAAGGGCTAAAAAGCCTGAGGATGAAGAAAAGAAATAAGCCTGTTGATTGCTGAGAAAAACCCAAATCTTGAAACACGGAAGGTACGGAGAAAAACAGAGTATTAGTGCCTTCGGCACATTAATTTTGGAGCGGTAGCCACCGCGGGGGCGTTCTTTTCTTGAACGGCCAAGAAAAGAACCAAAAGAAGGCCGCCCGGTAAGGTTCACACTCATAGGTAACACATTCGTCCAAGGACATAGGTAACACTTCTCTGGTTTGTGATACGCACAACTGGAGCACGTTATGCCGTGGAATGAGGTGAAACCGATGGATGAAAAAGTG
>NZ_JANXSO010000066.1 GCF_025352645.1 Iodobacter sp.
GAAAGAAATAGCTCGCCTTTAATACCCACGAGATCATTTGGAATAGGAAATTATTCGACCATGTTTGTTTCCTGAGGTATCAATTGCCGAAAGCATGCTGTATCCATCTTGGCCACTTTATCGTAGGATAGTTTTTTTCGAGAGTCGAACGCATCTACCTCACTAGAGAAAATCTCCATTTTGAGAAAGTATGGGCTGAGCCAGAAACTGTGCCTCCTAGAAATTCTAATTGTTCAAGAGGGCAAGCCGAATTCTATACCGACCATCCGCCGTCCCCTCATTTGCTTTAGCACTTCACTTGGGGGCCAATGTCTGTAACAAACCTCGAACGCACAGTTGCCGCGGTTACACAATCGTAGAGTCTCCAAAAAAATGGACACCCTGCAGATATCCTCAGAACCATGTCTCCCGAGCACATGGGTGTTTATCAGACCCTTGGAAGGCAAAAAGCTGGGACCCGGGGGCCTCTCACACAGAGGACAAAAGAGCAAAAACGCCCAATGTGGGGGTCGAACCCACAACCTTCAGATTAAGAGTCTGACGCTCTACCGATTGAGCTAACCGGGCTAGGTATTGGTATACCTAGTTTTATTTCCGTGCGGGGGGGTGCCGAAGCTTTCCCAAGATTTCCCCCTCGCCAGATTATAAGAAAAGTTTCTAGTACTACTGTTTCTACCTGTGTCGCTAGACCAGTGGTTCGCCCTAGTTAAACGAAAGGAGCACTAGGCTAAGTGTTGAAGGGGTGGAAACTATCTAGAGGCGGCGGTAAAGACGCGTAGCCCTCAATTATAAAGTGGGAGAAAAGATCTCAAGGTACTTGTACGGGACCTTAGGCAAGGAAGAAGGGGGATCCATGGTCCGAAGACCTAGGAAGCTCTTTGAGTAGATCATAGGAGGGGCACCTACTCGCGAGCCCTAACTTTCCAGGAACAGGGGGAAAGATAGAGACCGCAACTCGTTCTCAATCATTTTTTTGTGTTTTTCTCGTGCATTTTGGTTTTGTTTTTTTTTTCGGCCCAGTCCAATTGCTCTCCCCTTTAGGAAGGACGGATGCCTGTGGACAATCGGAGATCGTCCCTTTTTTTTCTTTTTAGATTTGAAAAGGGAAGAGTCTTGTTGTGGGAAAGAACGGAGCTTTCATCCCCACATTACTCCAAACGATATCTTTCCTTCAGAAACAATAAAGTGAGGAGGCCGATGCCACTCTAGGGCGAACTGCTCTTGGTGTGTCTTGGTCGGTTCTTGGTCAAGCAGTCCTCGTCCATTACCAATATCGACTTTTTGATCTCTAAAGATTGCTCGAGCGTGCTCCACTCTCATTCGAGTCTTGATGGCTGATAAGATGGCTCCATTCAGATATATATCCGCTTGTTTATCTCCGTCTCCTAACGCACAATAGCACTGCCAGATGGTTTGTGCCACTGTCGAATGCAAGTGGATAGCTAGAGGGGGCATCTCGGCTACTGCAGGCCAGCAGAGCCAGTCCTGGTGGATGGATGAGGGAAGAGGACCCGTGTCGCATAAAAGTTCGACCCATGTTCGGAGTCGAATCCATTCTGCCAACACCCTCGGACAATCGTGGAAGGCGTGAACACGGTTCTCATAAATCTCTTGACTAGGGGTCAGATCAACACACCACCTGCACCAGGGAAGGACTTGCGTGGGGAGGCGGATCAGATTGGATTTGAATCCATTCGTCCATGTTGTTCTGTGAAAGAGTTGATATAGAAAGTGGCGCTCATTGGGGCGGCGGGCACTAGACCAGAACCGCTTCCATGCCACCTTCCATTGCATGTCTGGGACCGCCGGCATCATCATATTGGTCGGATGGGGCGCGGGACCTGTAAAATCCACCTCGCAGGATCTCACAGGCATTCGCTCGGGAATGGGAGGCCAGTCTTGCTTGTTATGGGCAGGGCTAAAGTTTCTGATGCGGTTTGCTAGGTCTATTTTGTCTAGATAGCGTCGAGCCACTTTTACCTCAAACATTGCTGCTGCTCTCTCACCGTTGCAGATCGTAGTGCGGAACCCGATTCTGTTTTCAGGCGGTGGAACAATCTGGATATCCAATTGGCGGTAGGCTTCCAGACTAGCAGTGATATTGAGGGGAGGCGGAGGTTTGGCTACGTGTAGCTGCATCACCCCCCTGACAGTGGGTATTTCTAAAAGGTTGGCTGGAGCCGTCCGAGGAAGCGCCTCGGCCACGATGAGGTCCAAAAGTGAGATCCACCTCTGTGTTTCACCCTGACGTCGGGCCATCCATTTAGCCTTGAGCGCTAGGATCTGGGTGCTTGGGTTCAAGAGACCGTATCCTCCTAGTTCTCTGGGCTGCCTGTACCAGTGGAGACTCACTCTGGAACTCGTTGTCGGCCATAGGACATGCCGAGTCAGCTTGTCTAGAGTTTTGAAAAAAGATTTGGAAAATGTGTAAAACGGAGCAACGTACCACAATTTTGATAAAAAGTAGGTGTTGAGGACTGTAACCCGTCCCTCAAACTTCAATTGCCTCGTCCTCCATCCTGCGATGGTATCCTCCAGCTTGTCAATGATCTTTCGTTCGATTTCCGCCATCTTACGACCTTCAGATCGCAGCACAATACCCAAGTGTTCAAAAGGAGTACCAAATGGAACTGGGGCAAAATTTTGCAATACAATGGAGGTGTGAGCCGTCTTGGTAAGAGGGATCAGGCTGGACTTTTCTTTGTTGATACGAGCTCCCGAGGCTTGTTCATGAAGAAGAATAGCGGCTTCCGCGTGGACATTGTCCCCGATACCCATCAAAAGATGAGTGTCATCCGCGAAGGCTGCGACCTTGGGTTCAAGACCAGGAACAGGGTGGCCGGTAGCTGTGCGACTATAGTGCAAGAGAAAGGGCTCAAGTACAAAGTTAAACAGGATTGGCGCAAGAGGATCTCCCTGGCGGAGCCCTCTCCTGATCTGGTATGGGTCAGATTTTCTTGTTCCTAGGTGAATGTGTGCTTCCAGGTTTGTGTAGCAGGTCTTGATCCAGTGGCGGAGGCGTGGGCCAAATCCAAACCTCTCTAGACATAGATGAAGATAGCCCCAATCCACTCGGTCATACGCTTTTTGTTGATCAAGGCTCAACACGGCCGCCTCTCCTTTGCGGCCTCCTTCAAAGTAATGAACAAGCAGATCCAACAACATGACATTGTCGTGCCCCTGGCGTTTTGGGATGAATCCTGTTTGATGGACACCAATGACCTTGTCGGCTACTGGGTTCATCCGGTTGGTCAGCACCTTTGTGAATATTTTGTAATCGCATTGAGTGAGGGAGATGGGTCGATAGTTCTCAATCCTCTCTGCGTCACCTTTCTTGAAGAGCAAAATTGTCATGGACCTCGCATGGGTTGCTGGCAGGGATGCAGAAGACTCTGGCTTAATCCCGTTGAGGATCTCTTGCAGGATCGGGGCAATCTTGATCTTGAAGGCTTTGTAGAAAGCGTAGGTGAGGCCATCTGTCCCAGGGGAGGATCTACTTGCCATCTCGTCGATCGCAAAATAAATTTCATCCAGGGTCAAATCCGCATCAAGCTTATTTCTATCTGTTAGATTCACCGTCTCTTGAACAGCACTCAGGAGGGTTTCCTGAGCGTTCTCGATCGTGGGCTCGGCCGAGTACAGATGAGAATAAAAGTTCATGGCAATCTCGGCGATAGAGTCCGAGTCGTCCTTTGGCTCTCCCTGTTCATTCTTGAGGGCGGTGATGGCAGATTTTTTTCGGCGGGCGTGTAATCGTTGGGTAAAAAACGGGGAGGCCTTCTCTCCTTCCTCCAACCACTTTACCTTTCCCATTATCGCCAGCTTGTCTAGTTCGTATTTGGACAATTCTTCAAGTTCAGCCAGACATTTGTCGCGTCGCGCAATGGCCGCTTTGTTTCTGGGCTGAGCTTCCAAATTAATGTCTGCTTTTTCGAGGGCTTTTTTCAGGTTTCGCCTCTTGTCCATATTTTTTTTCCGTTTCTTTTTCGCGAGACGTTGTCCATCTTCCAGGCATCCGGATTTGAACTCGTCCCAGCACCCTGCTAGTGGGGGTGCCCCGATCTCCTCCCTCCTCTTTGATAGTTCCGTGAACCTGGCGTTCACTAGTCCTATAAAAGTCGGGTCGTGCAACAGTCGTTCATCTAGCACCTCAGAGGCACAGTATGGCGGAGTGTCGGATGAAAAGATCGTGGCCGAGACGATGCGGTGGTCCAGCGGAGTCAGCCGTGATGGCCAGCAAATGTCGCAAGAGCGAACTTCCTGGGCCGATACACTCCCTATCATCTGGGCCGAGACCATAATGTAATCGATCCTCGAAAATGTGTGTAGAATGGTTTCCGTCGGTTCCGGCTCTGGTGAGGAAGGTACCTCACTCGAGGGGAGCTGACCTACCACTTCTACTCCTCCCTCTGTCCACGGTCCTCCTACGTACTGAGAGACCACGTCCATCTGGGATAAAAAGTGTTGGTGACGCGCTCGGTTTTCGTCGTTTGCAGGTTCCGAGTGTGTATGATAATGAGTAAAGTGTGTTCTATTAGCCGCACGAGGAAGAGCCGTGTCCACCAGATTCAGAGGGACCATGATGGCGTCGGCTACCGACTGCCATGGCGCGCTGAAAAGGTAGGCTTGAGGATCCGTCGCTGATCTCGTCGGGTACCTGTCTATTCGTGGGTTCATAGTGTTGTTAAAGTCTCCTAGGACAACAGTAAGAGGGTGTTCGATTCTTCCCGTGTCTAAACGGGCAAGGAAGGGAGGTTGCTCTCTGTCGCTGGCTGGGAGGTAAACGTTGGTAATTCGAAGAGTGTCGTTATCTTGTCCTTCGGCCTTGAGAATGGCTGAAAGGATACGGCCGTCTTCGAGTTGCACCTGGTCTGTGAGGTAAAAGGATTCGTGTCGCACCAGGATTCCGCAGTATTGGGTGAACATGGACTTGCCCGATTCTCCCCAATCGCTCATCCACGTTTTCTCGTTAAATCTCCCGCGGATGGCAGTTTCTTGGATGGCAATAATGTCGATAGGTTGGTTTTTGAGCCATGCAAAGAAGGCTCGGCGATTGTGTTCGTTAACAAGTGAGCGTACGTTCAACGTTGCTATCCGGAGATTGGCGTAGGTGACCGCAGCTGGAGAAAGAGGTTGTACAGGCATTGGAAAAATAGATAGATTGGGTTTTTAGGAGTGGGGGATCCCTACAGAGAAGTATTTCCCCCCTCCCCACCTTCTTTTACCACTACCCCTGGTGATCTGGCCGTCCTTGTCTTCTTTTCTTTGTCCTTGGTTGGAATAATATCTTCTCTTTCCAATTTCCCTTTGCGTTTAACTGGTGTTTGTCGGTTCTCTGCCTTTTGGTTTTCGGTCAAGGCGGTCTCCACTTCTTCCTGCGGAGGCGATTCCTTTTGGGTGACTCTCCTTGGACGCTCCACAGTCGTAGTCGATGGAGAGAAAGAGCCGATATTAAACTTTACCCTCTCCAATCTTGGGGCCTGGGGATTCTCTGCTGGGATCTGGTCTCCTCCGGTGTTCGAACTCGATCCCGAGGGAGACGAGCCATGCTCAGATGGATCGAACTGGTGAGGAGATCCAGGGCCAAAAGCGAAGGTTCCCGTGGTCCTAGTCTTTCCCCGCTTTGTCTTGCCGCCCTGAGTTACACCTTCCCTAGCGGAGGCATTTCGTCCGACGACTACTGTCCACTCCTTGTCGTCGTCTTTGCGGACTGAAGTTGTGACTGTGGTTCGTCTGTTGTCTTTTCTGAAATTTGTGTCGTTGTTGTTGTTGTTTTTGTCGTTGTTGTTTTTGGTTGGAGATGCGTGAATGTCGGGGAATGCCTTCACCATCACTGGAGAGTCCAGTGCTTCTTCCTCAGCGAGGTTGTAGGTAGAGGATTCATGACACTTTGCCTTGACATGGTCATTTCCACCACACCTGTAACACAGGACACCTCCTTTGGGCCAGGTAAACAGCGTGTTCCTGCCGTTAATAGCCGCCATGCGAGGAAGAATCAGTCCCTTGATCCTTCTGGTGGGGACCTCCAAAATAAAGTCCACTGTTCCCGTCAGAGTCTTTCCGGATCCCACAATGTAATGGGGGTTGATGTATTTGATGGTCCCAATGTCCTGGTAGATACATTGGAGTTCAGCAAGGAAGAAGTCTATTCTTGGTTGATACATCTTTTCTGCCCTGATCAGAATGCGAGTTCCTTCAGAGAACACGGCTTCTTCCACTCGAAGGCGTTTGCCGTTGATAACAATCGGCTTTGTCATAAACTCGTCAAAGTCCTTTCGGTAAGCAAAGTTAAGGTAAGTAACCCCATATGTGAAGTTGTCTAGAATGCAGAGCGCCTCCGTCAACTCGTTCAATTCCAATTGCAGTCTTGCTGCGTTAACCCCTGTATTTTCGTAGATGATGACCGCAGTGGCTCCATCCTTGTAAAGCGAGAAGTATTGGGGGATCGAGTCTTCAATCCTGCCCTCAGTTCGGCCACGAATGGTCGAGTGAGATTTTTTTGCCGCTGCGTTCCTGGTAGCTTTAGCGGCGGCGGCGTACGACGTGATCGGCAGTGGTTTGGCATCTGGCATGGGAGGGACGATCTGTTCCTCTTCCATGTCCACGTTCTCGGTGTCGGTATTTTCGTCCCCTTGGTCTGGCCGAGCAATTGGGGCTGAC
>NZ_JANXSO010000014.1 GCF_025352645.1 Iodobacter sp.
GGGCGATAAAGCCAGTCAGCTGAATGTGCTGGGCAGCGAGATCAATGCCAAAGGTAATATCAAGCTGAAATCGGATGGTGATATCAACTTACAATCGGCATTAGATGAGAGCGAGCAGCACAGCAAAAACAGCAGCTCCAGTTGGGGTGCGGGTGTTGCGATTTCCGTGGGGCAAGGCGGTGCAAGCTATGGCGTGACCGCCAACGGCAGTCTGAGTCGCGGCCAAGCCGATGGCAAAGACACCGCCCAGCAAAATAGCCATATCAACGCAGGCAAAACCCTGACGCTGGAATCCGGCAACGACACCCGCGTAGAAGGGGCGGTAGTTAGCGGCAGTAAAATCGTTGCCGACATCGGCGGCGATTTAAAACTCGCCAGCCGCCAAGACACCAGCCAGTTTGATAGCAAGCAAAGCAGCGTAAGCGCCAGCGTCACGGTGGGCGTGGGCGTATCGGGTAGCGCCAGCATTAGTCAGGACAAAATGAAATCTGACTACGCGGCCGTCACCGAGCAAAGCGGCTTGTTTGCAGGCAAAGATGGCTTTGAGATTAAGGTTAAAAAGAATACCGACCTGAACGGCGCAGTGATTGCCAGCAAGTCGGATGACAACACCCTCAGCACCGGCACGCTCACGCAAAAAGACATCAACAACCACGCTGAATACAGCGCCAGCAGCATCGGCATTGGCGGTGGCTTTAGTTTGGGCGGGACTGAGAAAAAACCGGAAGACGGCAAAGCCCCAAGTAGCGATAAACCTGCATCCTCCGGCTGGAAAATGACCGATGCGGGATCAAGTGGCGTTACCGCCACCATGCCCGTCGCCCTCAGCGCTGGGGACAATGGCACGAGCACCACCAAAAGCGCCATTGCCACCGCCAAAATCACCATCACCGATGAAGCCAAGCAAAAAGAATTAACCGGCAAAACCGCCGCCGCTTCCATCGCCAGCCTGAGCCGCGACACCGATGGCGCGCAGCAGCAACTCGCCAACGATTTTAAACCTGAAAAAATCAACGAGCTATTCAGCGCCACCAAAACCTTCTTGCAAGAAGGCAGCACCTTTATGGCTAACCGCACGGCTGAGGCGGATGCGGCGAAAAAAGCACTGGACGGCACATCGGCCAGCTTAAAAGCAGAACAAGCCAAGCCACAAGATCAGCAAAATCAGGCGCTGATCCGCCAGCTGGATGCTCAAGTAATTAGTCTGGGCGCGCAAAAAACCGAAGCAGATAGATGGACGCCCGGCGGTGACTACGGCCGCGCCATGACTGCACTGCAAGCTGCGGTGGGTGGTAATGTCAGCGGCGGAGTAACGGGTTTGGTGCAAAATGGCGCGGTGGCTTACTTGCAAAGCATAGGCGCTGAAAAGATCAAAGAGATAGCAAACACGTTCCAAAAAGAGGGCAAAGAAACCGCCACAAGTGAAAACGTCCGCGCCGCCCTACACGCCATCGCCTCTTGCGCCGGAGCAGCGGTCTCCGCCAGCAACTGCAGCAGCGCCGCCGTGGGAGCCGCCTCTAGCGTCGTCATCAACAACGTCCTGTCTGAACTTGAAAACACCAATGCAGATAAGATGACCGCCAGTGAAAAGGAAAAACGTAAGAATCTGGTTGGCTCCATCATCACCGGCATTGTTGCGGCAACAGATGGCAATGCAGCGGCGGCAAATAATGCGGCGCAGATTGAGATGCAAAACAATATGCTGGCTAATGCTCGGCAGATTGATCGCATTAAACAACTGGCAAAAGGGGATAAAAACAAGGAAGTCCGTCTGCTGGCTGCTGCATGCGCACAGCTTAAATGCACCGCTGGCTTAGCAAAAGATGACCCTAATTATTCGATTTATTCCGCTCTTGAATTGTTGGGGAAAACTGATGCGCTCAAAGGCGAGCGCGAATTGCTCGCCAAACAGACGGATCCAGTGCAGTTGGTTTATTTGGGGGGCGCTGCTGAATTGCCAATTTTCGGGCAATACTCCGATCCGATGGCTTGGCAGGATGCGGCTAGCCGAAATCAGCTTGGAACACGGGGTATCGGTGCTCTGCAAGCTGTTGGGGGCATGGCAGAAATTATGGCAGCGACAGGGCTTGCTACAACGTGTGGAACCGCTGTGGCTTGTGTTGCAGCAGGTGTTCTTGTTACATCTGGTGCAGATAATTTACATGCAGGCGTTGTAACTGCCATCAAAGGGAAGGCTGAAAATACAGCTGGTGCACAGATTATCCAGAAAGTGTTGGGGACCAATCCTGAAACGTCAGAGTTGCTTTATGCCGCAATGCAGCTGGGCGCGTCGCCTGCTGCCGTATCCAAGCTGGAAAAGGTTTTGGATGTTAATAAAGCATGGGAGTCGGCCAAGATTCTTAACGCCGGTGAGGTTGCTGCTTCTGGCAAAGGGTTTATCTCGACACAACAAATCACCACACAAGGCGTGCCTGCTGCGCTGAGTCAGGCAGAATTGACGCAGTTGAGTAAATTGAGCCGTTTGGATACAGGGCAAGCCGGTGCATTGCGCGAAACAGTGGCTGACGCCTATTTCTCGCGAAATGGATTTACGGCACTAGATGGAAAATGTGGGGCCAATTGTTTTGATGGCGTTTATTTCAAAGGCGATCAGGTGATTATTAATGAAGTGAAACCTTTGAATGCGAATAATTCAATCAAATTGGCGGGGCCGAATCCGACTACCGCACTGCCACCACAGATGTCTGATCAGTGGATTACAAGTCGAGTAATGGAGTTAAAGTTTTCTAAGGATCCTGTGAAAATGGCGACAGCTGAAGCAATTATGAAGGCTAAAGAGAATGGCAATTTGATTAAGATGGTGTCAGGTGTGAATGGTGATGGCATGACTATGGTGAGACTCAAATGAGCAAAGATACTCGCAACCGTGAACAGCAGCTTTTAGACTTTTTGAAAGGTGAACAAGATGATCTACCGAGGAAGTTGGATAGTTATATCAATCGTTTTCACAAAGTAGATCGTGGTTGGATATTGAGTTGGATTTCTATCTTGTACGAGTGCAGAGCTCTCAAAGCCTCTTTCATTGACCACGATCAGACAGCTATGCGACAGCAGTTTTATATGACCAGCATTTTGTCAGCCGCTGCAAATGCTGCAGGATTTAATCCTGATTTTCGCGATCTTGGCTTACCAGTTGAGGCTTTTGTGCATGCACTTCTTTCTGATAGCCCTGAGTGTATTAACCAGATTGCTCACGCCGGTTTGATGTACAAGGCTGACCCCAAAAGCTATCACTATTACACGCATATGCTGCAATTACTTTTACTGGGCGATCATTCTGCAATTAAAGAAATGATCGCTGTGGGTGCGAAAAAATGCGGTAAGCCCTTGCGTGAAGAATTTGCCACTGGACGAGATTTCTTTTCCTTGTTTCTACGGCAGGACAAACCCGCGCTGGAAGAACATATCTTCAACCTGACTAAAATTAAGTCCGAATTGATTCACCGCGATTTTCTTCACTATTGGGCGGTGCTCTGCACCAAATTGTGCTGGATTAAGGGTATCGAGGTTGAAATCGACCACCCCTTGATCCCTATGGCCCTAATGCCGGTGAAGCCTTTGCCGCACTATGAAATCGAATATGATTTTCTGCGATCAGGATGGGAACCACCTAAAGATGATTTGCTGCATAAAATCAAACGCTGGCTCAAGTGACGCATGGGCAAAGCGTGATATGCATATCAACCTGCAATCGGCGCTGGATGAGAGCGAGCAGCACAGCAAAAACAGCAGCTCCAGCTGGGGTGCGGGCGTTGCGATTTCCGTGGGGCAAGGTGGCGCAAGCTATGGCGTGACTGCCAACGGCAGCCTAAGCCGCGGCCATGCCGATGGCAAAGATACCGCCCAGCAAAACAGCCATATCAACGCAGGCAAAACCTTGACGCTGGAATCGGGCAACGACACCCGCATAGAAGGCGCCGTGGTCAGCGGCAGCAAAATCGTTGCCGACATCGGCGGCGATTTAAAACTCGCTAGCCGCCAAGACACCAGCCAGTTTGATAGCAAGCAAAGC
>NZ_JANXSO010000015.1 GCF_025352645.1 Iodobacter sp.
GGCTTTAGCTCGTCGCTTAATAGATTGGAGCATACGCCTACCGCGCGGCTGGCGTCCGGCACATACACCACGGGGCCATTGGCGTAGCCCGGCTCAATTTTGACGGCGGTGTGCACTTTGGACGTGGTAGCTCCGCCAATCAGCAGCGGAATATCAAAGCCTTGGCGCTGCATTTCTTTGGCCACATGGCTCATTTCTTCTAGGCTTGGGGTAATCAGGCCGGATAGGCCGATCATATCTGCGCCAATTTCCTTGGCGGTATCGAGAATTTTTTGTGCAGGCACCATCACGCCAAGATCGGTCACCTTGTAGTTATTGCAGCGCAGTACCACGCCCACAATATTCTTGCCGATATCGTGTACATCGCCTTTCACCGTTGCCATTACGATATTGCCCTTGGCGGGCGCGTCTTGCAGGCCCATGGCGATTTTTTCTGCCTCAATAAACGGCTCTAGGTGGGCCACGGCGGCCTTCATCACGCGGGCGGATTTCACCACCTGCGGCAGAAACATCTGGCCGGAACCAAATAAATCGCCTACGTGGTTCATGCCGTTCATCAGCACGCCTTCAATCACATGAATCGGGCGCTCTACGGCCAGCCGCGCTTCTTCGGCGTCTTCCAGAATGTAGGTGGTATTGCCGCGCACCAGCGCGTGGGTAATCCGCTCTTGCAGCGTGCCATTGCGCCAGCTTAAATCCTCACCCTTGGCTTGATTTACTTCGCCTTTAAAGCGCTCGGCAATTTCGATCAGGCGTTCGGTGGCGGCGAGGGAATCAAACTCCCCCTCTCCCCGGCCCTCTCCCCCGTTGGGGAGAGGGAGTTGGTTTCCTTTGCTAGAGAGGAGCGTATTCCCCTCGCCCGCTTGCGGGAGAGGGGCTAGGGGAGAGGGCGCAGGGGAACGCATCAGCACCACATCTTCAATAATATCGCGCAACTCACGCGGCACTTCTTCGTAAACTTCTAGCGCCCCCGCGTTCACAATCCCCATCGTCATGCCTTTTTTAATGGCGTGATAGAGGAAAACGGCGTGGATGGCTTCGCGCACCTTATTATTGCCACGGAAAGAGAACGAGACATTGGATACGCCGCCGCTCACCTTGGCGTGTGGCAGATTTTGGTGAATCCAGCCGGTGGCTTCGATAAAGTCGAGGCCGTAGCGGGCGTGCTCTTCAATTCCTGTGGCCACGGCAAAGATATTGGGGTCGAAAATAATATCGGCCGGGTCCATGCCCACTTCATCGACCAGAATGCGGTAGCTTTTTTCACAGATTTCGATCTTGCGGGCGTAAGTGTCAGCCTGACCCACTTCATCAAAGGCCATTACGATCACCGCTGCGCCATAGTCTTTGACTAAGCGAGCGTGGTGTTTAAAGGCCTCTACGCCTTCTTTCATCGAGATTGAATTCACAATGCACTTGCCCTGCACGCACTTCAGCCCCGCCTCGATCACCTCCCATTTGGACGAGTCGATCATAATCGGTACGCGTGAGATATCCGGCTCGGCAGCAATCAAGTTCAAGAAGGTGACCATGGCTTTGTGGGCGTCCAGCATGCCCTCGTCCATATTGATGTCGATTACTTGCGCACCGTTTTCTACCTGCTGACGCGCCACCACCAATGCCTGTGGATAATCGCCGTTTAAAATTAAGCGGGCAAAGGCTTTGGAGCCGGTAACGTTGGTGCGCTCACCCACATTCACAAATAAATCTTCATCCCCAATATTAAAGGGCTCTAGGCCAGAGAGGCGGCATTTGGCCTCAATCTTAGGCAGGGCGCGCGGTGCGATGTCTTTTACTGCTTGGTACATGGCGGCAATATGGGCTGGCGTGGTGCCGCAACAGCCACCAACGATATTGATCAGGCCCGACTCGGCCCATTCTTTAATCGACTCGGCCATCATTGCTGGGTCTAAGTCATAGCCGCCAAAGGCATTGGGCAAGCCGGCATTGGCATGGACTGAAACAAAGCTGTCAGAAATCCGGCTCATTTCCTCCACATACTGGCGCAGCAAATCTGGCCCCAGTGCGCAGTTCAGCCCGTAGCTGATGGCGTCTGAATGGCGCAGGCTGTTGTAAAACGCTTCGGTGGTCTGGCCAGTTAAGGTGCGGCCAGATTGGTCGGTAATCGTGCCGGATACCATCACCGGCAGTTGATCGTCTTTGGCAATATTATTTCTGCGGAAATACTGTTTAATTGCGAACACCGCCGCCTTAGCGTTTAGCGTGTCGAAAATCGTTTCAACCAGCAGAATATCCGCGCCGCCTTTCACGAGGCCGTCGATGGCCTCTAAATAGCTTTCAACCAGCGCATCAAAGGTGACATTACGATAGCCCGGATCGTTCACATCGGGGCTGATCGAGCAAGTGCGGTTGGTGGGGCCTAATACCCCCGCACAGTAGCGCGGTTTATGGGGTGTTTTGGCGGTTTGGGCCACGCATAGTTCTTTAACCAGCTTGGCTGCAGCAAAGTTTAGCTCCCAGACCAAGCTTTCCATCTCGTAATCGGCCATGGCGATCGAGGTGCCGTTAAAGGTATTGGTCTCGAGAATATCCGCACCCGCATCAAGGTAAGCCTGATGAATTTCTTCGATAATGTGTGGCTGGCTCAGCACCAGTAAATCGTTATTGCCTTTTACATCGCAAGCCCAGTCAGCAAAGCGCGCGCCACGGTAATCTGCTTCTTGCAGATCGTAAGCCTGAATCATCGTACCCATGCCGCCATCCAAAATCAGAATGCGCTGGGTGAGTTGGTGATGGAGTTGGGAATGAAGACTCAGCGAGCGGGTCATGGGCTTATACCTTGGATGTCTAAGTAATGCGGCTGCAAAGTCGGCAATTTTACCACGCGAAACCGTGGCATTAGTTTGCTATTCACTTGCTACTATTAATTCCGGTGCAGCAAGCTTGCAATAGTTATATTGTTATCCTTTGTTTTTTTTCTACTAGCTGGATAGTTTTGTCAGCTTCTGGCGTTATATAAGGGAAATAATGATGCAAACTCAGACGATTCGTATCCATAGCCATGGTGATAGCAGTGTAATGCAGCTTGAAATGCATACTTTGGCAGAGCCGCAGGCGGGTGAGGTGTTATTGCGCCAAACTGCGATCGGCGTGAATTATATTGATACCTATCATCGCTCGGGTTTGTATCCGCAAACGATGCCTTCAGGCTTGGGTGTAGAAGCTTGCGGTGTGGTTGAGGCGCTAGGTGAGGGTGTTACAGAATTTAAGCTTGGGGATAGAGTGGCTTATGCGGGTGGCGCAGTGGGTGCTTATGCCTCTTACCGCGTGCTGCCTGCGGATAAACTGGTATTGGTACCCGCAAAAATTAGCGATGAAATTGCTGCGGGTACTTTATTGCGGGGAATGACGGCACAATATTTGCTGAAACGTACTTTCCCAGTACACATTGGGCAAATTATTTTATTTCATGCTGCCGCCGGTGGTGTTGGGCAAATAGCCTGCCAATGGGCCCGCGAGCTAGGTGCTATTGTGATTGGTACGGTGGGTAGTGATGAAAAGGCCGCGATTGCCAGCCAATATTGCGATCACGTGATTAATTATAAAACCAGTGATTTTGTAGAGCGGGTGCGTGAAATTACTGCTGGCAAAGGTGTGGCGGTGGTGTATGACGGAGTAGGCGCGGATACATTTGCAGGCTCGCTAGATTGCTTAGCGCCACGCGGCATGCTGGTGAGTTTTGGCAACGCATCTGGCCCGGTTCCGGCATTTGAGCCCGCAATTTTGGCACAAAAAGGTTCGCTTTTCTTTACACGTCCTACACTGGGACATTACACCTTAACTAGGGCTGAGCTGATGGCAACCGCTGCGGATTATTTCCATGCTGTCAGTCGTGGTTTTATTAAGCCTGAAATTGGCCAGAGTTATGCTCTAAAAGACGCGGCTAAGGCCCACCAAGACTTAGCGCTGCGCAAGACCCAAGGCTCTACCTTGTTGCGGGTTTAATCTGTGTGGTTCTGCGTTGTTTTTTGTTTATATTAGTTCAGCATAAATTAATTATAACGCTTTGATTTATATGAATAACGGTACCGGTATAGCCGGAAAACAAATCTCAATAGAGCCTAGCACCATGCTTATTCATCACCCACACATTATTTATCTACATGGCTTCTTATCCAGCCCCTTGTCGCAAAAAGCGCAAGATATGGCCGCGTGGATGGAGCAACAGGGATTGCAGCATTATTTTCATTGCCCGCAACTACCTATGCATCCAAATGAAGCTGGCGTTTTATTACATGGCTTGTTTTTTAAGCTGGCGCATGAAGATATTTGTGTTGTGGGCAGTTCGCTCGGTGGCTTTTTTGCCACTTGGGCGGCAGAAACCTTTGGCTGCCGTGTTGTTTTGATTAATCCTGCGGTGCATCCTTATCAAAGAATTAATGAGTATTTAGGGCCGCAGAAAAATTATCAAACCGGTGAGATTCATATGATAGATCCCTGTTTTTCTAAGCAATTGCAAGCTTTTGAGCGGCGGCCCTCAAAGTTTGAGCGCTATTGGTTGCTGACACAAACGGGTGATGAAGTTTTAGATTATCAGGCCGGAGTAAATTTTTATTCAGGTTGTCGTCAAACAATTATTGAAGGTGGTAATCATGGATTTGTGGATTTTGAACCGTGGTTGCCAGAGATCTGGCGCTTTGCTCAAGGTAAGTCGCTCGTGTAATCTGCTGAGTTAGCATTTGCTCTAGCTTAAAGAAGATCTTGTTTTATCTATTGATTGCTTAAGGATTCTCTGCATGACCCCACAAAGCGGAATATTGCCGGCGGCTAATGGCCACGCCCTATTTGTATTACTGCGGCGCAGATTGGGTAGGCGCGCGGATACACGGCTTAAAGCGCTACTCGCCAGTTTTCCTGAGCGTATTGCGCGTTTACAAAAAGAAGATAGCTTGGCTCTGGGTGTGATCGCATTTAGTCCTAAAGTTTGGCCTGAGCTTTACAGCAAAAAGCCCGCAGAGCTGCGCCAATTTCCTTTTATTTCAGGCGCCATTCATCCTGCCCCTAGCTCTGATGCGGATGTGCTACTGCATCTACGTGGAGAGCGCTTTGATTTACTGTATGAGCTAGCCGATTTGATCACGGCGGATATGGCGGAGTGGCTGGAGCCTATAGAAACCGTGCATGGTTTTCGCTATCGGGATGGCCGTGATTTAACCGGTTTTGTTGATGGCACAGAAAACCCGCAGGATGATGAGCGAGCAGAAGTGGCCTTGGTTGATTCCTGTGATCAGGATTGGGAAGGGGGAAGCTATATTCATCTGCAGCGCTATGTACATCGTATGGACCAATGGCAACAACTGCCGGTTCGCCAGCAAGAAACGGTAATAGGTAGAACCAAGGAAAGCAACGAAGAGCTGCCTGACGAAGATCGCCCGCATACAGCACATATTAGCCGTGTGATTATTGAAGAAGATGGCGAAGAATTAGCGCTACTACGCCACTCCATGCCTTATGGTCAGCCTGGAGGGGATAAAGGGCTCTATTTTATTGCTTACTGTAAAACGCCACGGGTATTTGAAAAAATGCTCACTCGAATGATTGCACCCACTTCGGATGGAAGAGTCGATCATATGTTGAATTTCACAAGAGCCGTGACAGGAGGTGCATTTTTTGCACCAAGTATTGAGCAATTAAGTCAACTACTGTAGCTGATTGGTGGTTTGTGTCTTTGGTAAAAAAGTGCATGGTTAGCTGCAAATCGCTACGTATTAAGCTGTTTTTAACGGCGTTATAAGCTGCGATTACATGCTACTGACGTTAACTTATTGACTGAATCTAAACCCTGTTCAGGAAACCCCCGATTGCTGTAAAAATTGAACACGCCCACATTGCATAAACACATTCGAGGGGTCTTGTTTATGCAATTTGTTCAAAAATCGGCTGTATTATCTGCAGCTCTCGCTTTAGCGCTTACCGCTTGTGGGCAAAAAACAGAAACTAATACTGCAGCACCTGCCTCTGCTCCGGCTGCTGCTATGGCTGATTCATCCGTGGTAAAAATCGGTTTTGCGGCTCCCCTAACTGGGCCACAAGCTCATTATGGTAAGGGCTACCAAAACGGCGTACAGCTGGCGATTGATGACGTAAACGAAAGCAAACCTACTCTGGATGGTAAGCCGGTTAAATTTGAGCTGGTGGCCGAAGACGATATGGCCGATCCAAAAACCGCCACCCAAGTGGCCGAGAAATTTGTTGATGCAAAAGTAGCTGGGATTATCGGCCACTTTAATTCGGGTTGTGCGATTCCTGCCTCCAAGATTTATTCTGATGCTGGCCTGCCACAAATTGCCATGGCAACTGCGCCTGCCTATACCGCTCAAGGTTTTAAAACCACATTCCGCTCGCTCACTTCTGATTCACAGCTTGGCTCGGTGATTGGTAAATACACGGTAGAAAAGCTAGGCGCCAAAAAAATCGCCATTATCGATGATCGCTCCGCTTACGGCCAAGGCTTGGCTGATGAGTTTGAAAAAGCGGCTAAGGCTGCGGGCGCTGAAATCGTTAAACGCGAATTCACTAGCGATAAAGAAACCGACTTCACCTCGATTCTCACCTCAATCAAAGGCGCAAAGCCTGATGTGATTTTCTATGGTGGCACCGATGCACAATCCGGCCCTATGGCACGCCAAAAGAAACGCTTAGCCATTAATGTACCAATTGTTTCCGGCGAAATGACCCGCTCAGATACCTTCTTAAAACTTGCAGGCCCAGATGCAGAAGGCACGATTGCTGCATTGGCTGGCCAGCCTTTGGATGCGATGCCAGGTGGTAAAGACTTTGCTGCGCGTTATAAAGCTAAATATGGCGAGTTAGAAATCTACACCCCATATGGCTACGATTCTACCCGGCTGATGCTGGCGGCAATGCAGTCTGCTGGCTCGGCTAGCCCTGCAAAATATCTACCGGTGCTGGCTAAAATTAAGCATAGCGGTGTGACATCTAGCAATATTAGCTTTGATGATAAAGGCGATTTGCAAGACGGTAGTCTGACTGTCTATAAAGTGAAAGGCGGTAAGTGGGAAGTATTGGAAACCCTCGGCGGTAAGTAAGTTGTACCCCAGCTTCGGCTGGGTTGTAGTTCTCTCCTTTGATGCAAACTGGTTCGCCAGTTTGCATTTTTTTATGGGCCGACGTAAAACTGATGTCAGAATAGTGGATGATGCCTGCCGTTGAGATAAATGATTTGGAGTCTATTCTTGAGCCCTAAAACCCCCGAGCAGCAGTGGCAGTGGCTACAAAAAGGCCCAGGCTTAAAGGCCTTAAGTGAGGCCTTTCCAGAGGATTGGCTGCTGGTTAGAGATGAGTTAACCGCTGTATTTGCACGGCGTGATCCTGTAGAGCTGAAGCAGCTGGTGCAGAAAGCATCAAAGCGGGTCAAGCCAGATGCGCGGTTTTTATCAGGGGAGAGAAATGGCCGTGCTTTTGCTGATTTTGTGCGTGTACAAATTCGTCAGCGGATGAATGAGCTGGCGCTGCGCCAATATGCATTTTCTGCCGCAACCGGCGTGCACACTGGCAAGGTAAGATTTAATTTTTTTAATGGAGTGTTGGCGCAAAAATTATTGTTTCAGCACGATTTAGTCAGAAAACCCGTTTCGATGCGGGCTTTTAAATATATTTGGCCGCTGTTATGGCAAAAACGGCTATTGATGCCGCTGGTGGAAAAGCGTGGCATTTATTGTTTTTATAGCCAAGAGTTGATTGCTAAATTAGCGACAATCATTGGCCAACGTCGTTGCGTAGAAATTGCGGCTGGCGATGGCACGCTGAGCCGGTTTTTAAGCGATGCGGGGGTGGATATTACGGCTAGCGATGATTTTAGCTGGGGAAAAGTGCTGCAATATCCAGAATCGGTGCAGTGCTTGGATGCCACGGCGGCGATCGCTCGTTTTAATCCACAGGTGGTGATTTGCTCATGGCCGCCCTCGGGCAATCGGTTTGAAAAGCAGATTTTTCGCAAGCAGGGTGTAGAGACATATATTGTGATTGGCAGCCATTCACGTTTTATCACTGGAAACTGGGCGGATTACGAGGCGCAAATAGCCTTTGATTGGCAGGAAGCACTCACACTTAGCAAGCTTGTGCTGCCGCCAGAGCTAAAAGCGGGTGTGTGGGTGTTCCAGCGTAAAGCTACTTAAACAGGTTGCTTGGCTTGCTTAGATCTTTAGCTTGCTGACGCTTTCATGCAGCCTAGACGCTACATTCTGTAGTTCTTCAGAGGCTTGCAAGCCTTTCTCTGTATAGGCACGGCTGCCATCGGCTTCTCTGGCAATTGCTTCAACGTGCAGAGCCACATGTTCGCTGGCGACTCTTTGCTCCGCCAAGGTGCTGCTAATGGCTCGCAATTCGCCGACTACTCCGCCCATTTTTTCGCGCATTGCATTAACTGAAGAGCTGACTGTTTGCGCCATATTGCTGTTTCTTTCTACCTCATTGACGCTTAGATTCATGCAGCTCACCGCATCTTGGGTGGAGTGTTGTACTTTACTTAATACACCCACAATTTCTGCGGAGGAGCTTGATGTACGCTCGGCTAGTTTTCTAACTTCATCGGCAACCACGGCAAAGCCGCGGCCTTGTTCTCCTGCCCTTGCCGCCTCAATGGCCGCATTGAGGGCGAGTAAATTAGTCTGATCGGCAATTTCTCTAATCACCCCTACTAATGAGGAGATTCTGGAAGATTCTTGGCTGAGATGGTTAATGCTTTCTGAGGCCGTATTGATGCTGCTGGCGATATTTTTCATTTGTCCAAAGGCAGAGTTGACCTCTGTAACGCTTTGGATAGCCTGCTCTTCTGATTCCGCGCCTAATGTGAGTGCACGTTCAGCGTAAGATGCACTTTCTGCAATGCTGGTAGAAAGTTGCTCTACAGAGCTTGAGACCATTTGTGTTGCATCACTTTGCCTTATGGCCATATCTGCGATGCTCGCTACGGTTTTGGCGTATTCAATGGCGATATCACCTAGCAAGGTGGTGGCAATTTGGGTTTCTGCCACCATGCTGCGTAAATCATGTTGCATGCTATCAATAGCTTGCAACAAACTGCCATCTGCTGATGCGGGAATCGGTACTGCCAAATTGCCTTCGGCAATTAATTTTACAAGAGTGACCACGGTATTGGGATCGCTGCCAAGCTGCATACTGAGCGCACGATAAAATGCCCAGCCCAATAAAGTGGTTAAGATCAGCGCTACAATGGCAGCGCCTACATAGCGATTACGCTGCTCGGTAAGGCCATCTACTCGCACTTGCAAAAGCGTATTGAGTGAGGCAATTAGTTTTTCGTTTAGCTCGAGTTGCGCTTTACTGCCTTGATCTTGCTCTTTTAATAAAGCGGGTAAAGTTTCTGTTGGATGGTTTTCTAATGCTTTTGGGCTTAATTCGGCTTGCAGCTTACTATATTGCGTGCTCATTGCTGCTACGGCGGTATCAAAGCGTTTGTTCATGGAGTCGTTGTATTTACCAACTCGAATTAAATTACCTGTGATTAGGTCAAAATTTTGCAGGGCAAGTGGGCGTAGCTCGATTAATCGAGTTAATTGCTCGGCTAGATCAGTCTTTAGCGAAAGCGCCCCACGGCTCATATGCTCGCCTAATAAATCTTGATAAGCAGGTAAGCGAAAGCAAACGCTATCCATTAAATAATAGGTATCGATATCTGGATCAAGGGTAAGGTTAGATTGATCGCATGCGTCAGAAATATGCTGGGTTAGGCTGCTGGATAATTTAGCGTAGCTTTGCTCAATACTTTTGGGATCGCTACTATTGTCGGTGCGAAAGGCATCCCATGCTTGGTGGAGCGCGCTGCGCTGTGCTTCAAAGCCTAAGTCTTTAACCTGCTGTAATTGCTCGGCGCTACTAAGGGTTTTTTCAAACTCACTAATCCACGCACTATTGTCGCTAGCTAATCCTGCTACTTTATTGGCGCGTAAAGGTTGTAATTTTGATTGCAAGCTAAGCCATGGCTGGATATATGCCATTCCTTGCTGCTCTTTTGCTGAAAATGCGCGATTGGTTTCTGTCACTTGATAAAGTGAGTAGCCCAAAAAACAAATACCAAAGGCGATAACTAAGCCCATTACGGCAAATCGAGCGGGATAGCTTAGTGAGCGCATAAAGCGGATTAAGTAGTTCATCGCGTGAGACACCTAGATGATGCTGAACTTTTATCCTAGACAGAATTGTATTAGTCTTTGCGTTAATCACGCTATGAGCGGCTAAAAGGATGATTTATTTTAGCTTCATCCAATCATAGAGCAATAAAATTAATGGGTGAGAGCCCTGCTTAAACTAACTAAGTGCAATGTCAGTTTTATTGGAAGTGATTGATGTTTAATGAGGGTAAGTGATCATTAATAATTCTTTATTGATTGTTGTAAGCGGTACAGGCAAATATTTTGCAGTGCCGCTTATTTTAATAATGAGCCTGATTATGCCTCTTGCTTACCTTCATCATCAATATCGCAGGGCGCGTGAAATCCGTGTATTTATTGAGTAAGGGGCATAACCAAGGCAATTAAAGTATAAAGTCATTTATTTAAATAAATGCTCTAGATTTTTTTTGGAATAGCGCTTAGCCGCTTCATATCCAGTTTGATAAAGCCTATCCATATTACTTTTTGACCAATCAAACACATCGGGTAAGTGCTCTTCAGCAATAGCATCGATCAAAGGCACCTTATGTAAGGTAATGCCATCACTATGGAATGCTTCAAATAATTTAATATCATCACGGGCGATTTCTACCAGCGGGGTAATAATAGACATCACCCAAGCGTCGTAAAGGTCTTTAGGTTTACGTAACAGTTTTTCTGCACCCAATAAATCAAAAACAATAATTTCTTCTAATTCTGGGTAGTTTTTGCGTAAATCTTTAAAATTTAAGCAATCAATCGCTGCACCTTCAATATAGAAATCACCGTTTATTTCAGTGGGGGGATATAAATAGGGGAAAGATAGCGCGGCTTGTAAATGGAGTACATCTATTTGGCTGCGCGACCAGTTCTCCATTTGATGCTGGCTAAGGTTATAGGCATTTATCCAAAAATCGGGGCCAGCTTGCTGTAGAGCATTAAAGTCGATGATTTGGTCGGCAAAGGGAATATGAGCACACAGGCCAAGTGAATCGCTGCTTAAATTACTTGGGCTAGCGCTAGCGAGTGCAAGGCTGGCTCCATCTTTAAGCGTTTGTGCCAAGGTATGAGTTGCAGGCCATTGCTGCATCATTTTCAGTATTGGGTTGGTGTTAAGTGCTTGGCGGTATGCTTCTGCCATTGGGCCGGGCTTATGAAAAACCTTAAAATTCACTGGAAAAGCACGGTAGATAAAATCTGCTACACCCATTTCTTTTAAGCTACGCAAAGTGCTTACAACATCACCGTTCTTCGGGGCAATATACATTAAACCCAGTAAACCGCCTGCCCCCGCCGTAGAGATCACATCAACATGAACACCTAGCTCATGAAAGGCTTCTAAAGCGCCTGCAAGCAAGGTGGCATTGGGTGCGCCTCCACTAATGATTAATGCTGTCCGTGCCATAACTGTCTCTTTTTAAAAGTTTCCTTACTTATACCTTTAGATAAATCTTGCTGCAATGCCATAAATCTCTTGCGGGGTGAATGGGCTAATTTCTCATTCACGGTGGGGGAGTTTAAATCTGCTAGAACATAGTAAGAGTTGTTCATTTTTAGGGAGATTTATCATGGATATTAAGAGTCCACGTGGCAATGTCAGTATTATGTCCCGCGTTGATTTTATTCGTATGGCATCCTCGACGATGAGCGATGCTGTTTTATTCCTTACCTACGACACAACAGATGAGCGCACTACAAAATCTCGCAGTGCTTTAATTGATTATCTAAGTGATGCAGGAATGATCACGGTTGCACAGGCGGTGGAGGTGCACCACTCCATTGTGATGTTTGAGCTAGCGAGCGACGCGGTAAGAGCTTGGCAGCAAATTAACGATCACAGCCACGCCGTGGCAGCGCATGTTTTCTGGAAAGGTTTGCAAGACGATGCCGTGCATTCTGCCGTGATCAAAGCGCGGCCCAAAGAAGTGAGCCCATTGGCACACCATTAAGCTAGCTTGCATGCTGATAAAACGCAGTACATAAAAACACGGCCTACAAACCATAGAAAGACCTGTAAATATCGTAGGGGCGCTGCTTGCTGCGCCATTCTGAACAAGAAGCCCTAATACCGCTGCGTAATATTACTTGTTCAGCAAAAAGGCCCAGCTACTGCTGGGCCTTGTGCATGGCTTAAACTAATTAAGCCGTGGTTTTACCACTTCATTTCGCCTTTGTTTACTTTAGCGCCAATTTCTAGTGCCATGCCAAGGCCAGCATTTGGATAGCGTTTTTTCATGGCCGCAATCAGTGCCGCCGAATCTTTTGCTTTGGCTAATTCAAGATCGTAGGCTTTGAGGTATTCACGGTTGTATTGCAAGTGCTCAACGGTGAAAGTAGTGCCCGCTTTAAAGTGGCCAGGAATCACCACCTCAGGCTTCAGCTCTTCCATTTTATCTAGCACTTTTAGCCATTGAGCGCGCTTAGCCACAGATGCATCATCGGCTGTCCACAGGTGGAAATTACCAAATACCGATACGCCACCTGCAATGGTTCTGATTGATGGAATCCAGACAAAGCTGTGTTCGGCGTTATCGCCATCTAAGCCCATTACTTCTAGTTTTTCGCCATCAATAGTCAGCGTATTACCTGATAGCTGAGCGGGTACGACTGGATTCTTAGGCGCGTTAGTTCCTAAAATCGGGCCCCAATAAGCAATTTTCTTTTTTAGGGTCTGTTGAATATGCGCGATGGTTGGTGCGCTTGCCACCACTTTTACCTCTGGGAATGCTTGGGTAATGACTTCTAAGCCAAAGTAGTAATCAGGATCGCCGTGGCTGATGTAAACCGTAGTCAGTTTTTTGCCGCTGGCTAACACATTAGCCACCACGCGGTGCGCATCGGCCAAAGTGAATTGAGCATCGATCAGAATAGCTTCTGTTTTACCTGTGATCAGGGTAGACGCTACACCAAAGGTGCTTGGATCTGGGTTGGCATAAACTTCTAGCTTCAAAGGCGCTTCAGCGGCGTGAGCCGTGGCGGCTACGCCAAGCGCAAGTGCGAGGGTGGTTAAAACAGCGGCTGGTTTGAACATGGTTTATTTCCTGTATTAAGTGTGGTCTGGCAATGGACGCTAGATTAGTTGTATACCGTGCGCAGAAAAACCCCAAATCAGGCGCTAGTTTGTTGCATAATTCGATCTAATAGAAATTTTAAAGGGCGCTGGGGATGGATAGATTAAGCGCGATGCGGGTGTTTATTGAGGTGGTGGATCAAGGTAGCTTAACGGCAGCTGCGGATAAGCTGGATATGTCGCGGGCGATGGTGTCGCGTTATTTGGCGGAGTTGGAAAGCTGGCTAGGAGTGCGCTTATTGCATCGCTCTACGCGTAGCGTTGGCTTAAGTAGTGCTGGGCAAGAAGCTTTGCCACGTTGCCGTAAAATGCTGGAATTGGCCGAAGATGTGCAGGGAATCACCCTGAATCAAAATGCTGCACCGCATGGCTTGATTCGCGTGGCGAGTAGTAATTCATTTGCACAATCCCACCTAGCCGCCGCTGCTGCTGCGTTTGTGGCAAAATATCCGCAAACGCAGGTTGAGCTGATTGTAGGGGACAGAAGCATTAATTTAGTGGATGAGCGTATCGATTTGGCGATTCGCATCACCAATGATTTAGACCCTAATCTGATTGCTCGTAAATTAAGCATTTGTCGCTCCGTCGTCTGCGCCGCCCCAGCGTATATTGCTAAGCACGGCATGCCGCAGCAGCCTGATGATTTATTACGGCATCAATGCTTAAATCATGCATTTTTTGGTAAAAATGGTTGGGGCTTTTCTAAGGATGGCCAAGCTTTTTTGGTGCCTGTGAGTGGTGCAATTAGTGCGAATGATGCAAATGTGATTTTGCAAGCCGCATTGGCAGGAGCGGGCATTGCCCATCAACCTACTTTTAGTGCGGCACCTTATTTAGAATCGGGTGAATTAGTGCAGCTTTTAGCTGATTATCACTCGGATGAGCTTGGTATTTATGGCTTGTATACGTCGCGCCGGCATATGCCAATTATTTTACGTAGCTTATTAGACTTCTTGGCGGAACGATTTGGAAATGAACCATCGTGGGATAAGGCTATTAAAGTGGCTGGGTCTAAATGACTATTTTTTAAAAAATAAACTTTTAATGTTGCTACTGCATGTGTTTATTAATAAGTGATTTCAATTTTCCTTTTTTTTCTAATTGAATCAATTTTTCATTTACCATAGCTAATATTTTTTTTGAATCTGGCGCATTTTCCCCTATGGCAAAATGTGCTGGGACTAATTTTGCACCTAGGATTTTTTCTATTTTAAAAGTTCCTTTGGTAAAGCCGTATTCCTCTAAGCGTATCAGTGATTGTGCTACTTCAGTATATTCTAATAGATAGTCACAGCGACCAGTGATTAATTTTTTTATGACTGATTCATAGTTATTCGCTGTTGTGTCTATATCTTTGCTATTAAACATATCATATGGATTATAATTAAAGCCATTTATCCCACATTTTGATAGCGTACTAATATTTCCTTGGCGCGGATGTTGGCTATTTAATGAAACTGAGCCAGGGGTTAAAAACAAATAGGGAGTTGAGAAGATAAATTTTGTCTCCCGTTCTGGGGTGCGGCTGACGGCCATGGCTATCTGATAATTCTCTCCATTTTGCACTTCAGCTAAACAACGTGGCCAAGGCAGAAGCTGTATCTCGATTTGATAAGCGGTGTTATCAAAAATTTTATGCAAAACATCAGCAGAGTAGCCCGTGATTGTTCTTTTTTGCCTATCTGCGTAGTAAGAAGAAGGCGGCCATTCTGATTGCCCTCCACAGGCACGCAGGGGCTTTGCTGCAAAGCATACGGCTGGGTAGAGCAGCAGTACAATAAAAATGGCTCGTGGCATCATTTATTGTTATAACTTTACAGTTATGTATTGAGAATTATTTATATTTAGACGTCAAGTAGTCTAAACTAAGGCGGCGTTTGTTTATCTACTTTAGAACAAGCAGGTGAAATAATTGGAAAATGTGCTTAGGTCGGGAGCAAAGAAGTTGGGCATGGTTGATATCAACCACTGAGCTAAGCTTGCTCTTGAAAACGCGGCTCTGCTGATTTGTTTGATAAATCAATGTGTCTTGGTCCACCAGGCAGATTGAGCAATTGCATACTCATTTCCCCTAGTAGTTTTAACAGCGACTGGCCATCGTCACTTTGCTGGAGTAGCTGGAAGGGTTGATAGCTTGGCTTGCTACTTAAGTGCTTAAGCAAGTCTTCGGCGGTGCCCGCAAACTGTTGGTTGATCCCTCTCAAGGCATTGTTTGGGTTTGGCTGATGAGCTTGCTGTGTGGCGGTGCTGGCTGAAGCGGCTTCTACAATCGATTGGTAACGCACGTCTATTTCAAAATCAAATTGGCGGCCATCTGCGGTATAGAGTTTGCCTTTACCATTAAAGTGGCTGCTGTCCTCTAGCCTAAATCCTGCTGCAGAGCCTTCAGCGCTTTGCTGTGTGGCGGCGGCAAAGTTAGAGGAGCTGCTTAGTTCGGTTTTATCAAAGCTAAAAGTCATGCCCTTGGTAGCATCACCAAACAGTTGCTTAGCAAAGCTTTGCATTAGGTTTTGTGCCAGATCGGTGGTGGCGCTGCCTAGATCTTGGCTACGCTTGGCAAGAATATCGCTCCCACTCTGTAGGGCTTGCTCCGCAGGCACAGGCTTGCTTGGGGCTGTGTTGCTCGGCATAAAGCGAGGAGCTGTATAGCTATTGAGTTGGGAGAGCGGGTTCATGGCCAATTCTCTTAGGGTTTTATTGCTTATCGGCTGAGATCAATGATTCTTTAGATATTTGTTTATTTTGAAAATACACCCAACCTTCCTACGCCAAGCCGACTGCTAAAATGGCTGCTACTGTCTTATTTATTTCTCAGGAATTTTTGCATGCTGAAATCGCTTAACCCAGAACGCCGTACTCAAGCCATACTTTTGGTTTTGATGCTGGTGATGTTTACCTCCATCGCCGATTTTATGATTTTGATGCCGCTGGCCCCAGATTTAATGCACGAAATGCATATTGATACGGCGCGTTTTGGTTTGTTGGTTTCAGCCTATTCTTTGGCGGCTGGTGTGGCGTCTTTATTGGCGGCATCGCTTGCGGATCGTTTTGATCGGCGGCAGGCCTTATTGTTTTGCTATGCGGGTTTGGTGCTGGCTACGCTTGCTTGCTCTTTAGCTACGGGCTTTTACAGCCTCCTGCTCGCGCGATGTTTAGCGGGTGTGTTTGGCGGAGTGATTGGTTCGATTATTCTTGCCATTGTGGGCGATTTAATTCCGCCCGAGCGGCGCGGCTGGGCAATGAGTTGGGTCATGCTAGGCTTTTCTTTATCGGCAGTGGCGGGTGTGCCATTGGGCTTGTTTATTGCGGCGCACTCTAATTGGCGAATGCCATTTGTGGCTTTATCGGTGATGTGTTCTGTAATCTGGATTGGTGTTTTCTACCTACTGCCCGCAGTAAAAGGGCATTTAAGCAAGGGCATGCCTGCACAGGGCTTGTTGGCTGGTTATAAGGAGCTATTTGCAGATCGTAATCACTGGTGGGCGTGTGGGGTAACGGCTTTACTCACCTTATCGGGTTTTTGCGTGATTCCCTACATTGCCTCAACGATGGTCAGCAATTCTGGCTTAAGTACGCATGATTTGGTTTATATGTATTTGCTAGGCGGGGTGGCAACTTTGTTTTCTAGGCCGGTGATTGGTGGCTTGATTGATCGGCATAGCCCACGGCGTATTTTGGCTTACTTGGTGCTGGCAAGTTTTATTCCCTTGATCTTGGTAACGCAAACCTTTTCGCTTTCTGTGGCGTGGCATTTGCTGTTTTCAACACTATTTTTTGTTTTTGTCAGTGGCCGGTTTATTCCTGCAACGGCGATGGTTACGGGGGCAACTGCACCACAAATGCGTGGGCGCTTGATGGCGTTTAATTCGGCAACACAGAACTTTGCCTCTGGCTTCGCGGCTCTTTTAGCTGGCTTGATCATGACGCAAACTGCAGAAGGCCGAATCTTAAATTTTGATTGGGTTGGATATTTAAGCTGCGTCTTTGGCTTAGCAGCGATATGGATGGCAAGAAGGGTAAAAGCGGTTTCTTAAATATAAAAAAGGCTGATTTTTATCAGCCTTTTTTGTGAGCAGAATGTAGGCATACGGCATGCTGTGCCTTGCTCATTAATCAATAATGGCCACTAGATTGCCAATGTTTTCCTGTGTTTTCTCGCCCTTACTCCAGCAAACCCGCGCACTATTGCCTTCTATCTTCATTACTAAGCCATCAATTTTTTCTGAGCCATCTACTGTGGCAATCCGATTTACCCGGCTATGGATTGCAATGTTTTGTGATGCAGAAAAGAATAAATTGTATAGGTTGCTTAGTAATTTGATCATGATAATTCTCGAAAATATGTAGTATTACTACATATAATATAGGTGTATATTGCGTAGTACAAGTACATTATTGTGTAAATATCTACAAGGCATACTTATTTTTTGTAATGTTAAGTTAATGATTTTTAGATAAAAAATAAGCTAGCTGATTGAATCTAGGCTTGGGTCATTTAAGTGAGTACAGATTTGGTTACGGCCTGCCTTTTTTGCTTGATAAAGCAGCTGATCTGCGTGTGCAATAAGTTCTGCAGCCGTTTGTGCTTGTTGTGGTCTGTGGATAGCTAGGCCCATGCTGATAGTTAGTATATTGCTGACTTTAGAAGCTTTATGAGGGATGGCGCAGTGTTTGAGGCTGGCTTGCAACGTGCGGGCAATTTGTAGGGCACCGGCTTCGTCGGTATTGGGCAGCAGAACGGCAAATTCTTCTCCGCCGATTCGAGCAGGTAAATCAGTCAGTCGTAAAAATACACTCTTGAGTGTGTTGGAAACCGTTTGCAGTGCCAGATCACCCGCTGGGTGACCATAGTGATCGTTATATTGCTTAAAGAAATCAATATCAATCATGAGTAGGGCTAAGGGTTGTTTGAGCCGCTGGCAGCGATTGAGCTCTTGGCATAGTCGCAAATCAAAAGAGCGGCGGTTTGCTAGGTTGCAGAGGCTATCGGTTAAAGAGAGATTTTCTAAATGTTCGACTTGGCTATGAATGACTTCCAGTAGGCCGTTAATTTCTTGCCCAAGCTGACCTATTTCATCATCTCTACCTTGCTTAATAAGGGTAGACCAGCTGTGCTCTGCCCTGACTTGTGAGAGTGTTGTTTGTAGCGTTTTTAATGGCCGAACTAGTGTGTAGTGCACATAAATAATCAAAATTGCACAGCACAGCATGGCGATGCTCACAAGCTGGATGGAGATGCTTTGAATGATTCCTCGCCCTTCGGCCAGCGTTTTTCTGGGGATAATCAGCTGAATATCGTAGATATGTTGTTGGGCGGTATCGAATATTGGATAGTGCAGTGTCAGTGTTTTATCTGAAAATTGCACGCTTACTTTATGGCTAATAAAGCCATTCGGCACGTTTTTAAGTGGCCAACGGATGCTAGTGGAAGGCGATGTGGGTTCTATAGAAAAAGGCAGCTGTGATCCTTCGCGTATTAATTGTAAGTGTGGCGCTTCAATCAATCTGCCCATCATGACGATTCCGCTGGCTGGCCCACTTCCATCAGAGTGTAGAATTGCCCGCCAACAGGTAGACATTAGGCCAGCCTTCGTTTTTAAAAAACCACAGACTCGTTTTTCGGGCTGCTGCAGCAGTGTGGTGAGTTCTGCATGGTTTTTTTGCGGGGAAAAAAACGTGAGGGCTTGCTGGGGGTTTAGGCCTTGTTGGCTATAACTAATGATTTCATTTTGTAAGCCGATGATTTGCAATACGCTAAGCGAAGCTGTTTTGAGTTGCTGTTTACCAAGATTTTTAGTATGAAAAGCTTGCTGTCTATTTAGGGAGAATTGATACAGCTCATCCCAGTCTCCCCAGTCTGAGATGATAATTTTTACATAGCGTAGTTCGCTGTTTAGGCCGTAAATCACCCTAGTAACGTCTTCAATGGCGGAGTCTTGTTCAATTTCAAGAAAGTTGCTGAGTAGGTTTCGTTGCAGCAGATAAACGCCAAGCGTTGCCATCATGGTAAAACATGCCAAGAAAATTACAGCAAGCCGAAGGCGAATGCCGGAGAACAGCCTTGTCATCATTTTTTTTACTAACCATAGTCGGCGGCGTTAATGTTTAGCATAGTCTGTGTCGGGCAGTGTCGGCATATTTAAAAAGAGTTGTATTACATGAAAAAGATGACTTTCTTTGCGCGTTTTGTGGATGATATTTTGGCCGAACGCAAAACTATCACCATTCGCGATACGTCTGAGGCTAATTTACATGCCGGTGATATTTTAGATGTGAGCACTTTAGAAGAGGGCCGCTGGTTTTGTCGTCTAAAGGTCTTGTCGATTACAGAGACCAAGTTGGCTGATTTAAGCCCGCTGCATGCAGCACAAGAGAATATGGCTTTGCCTGAGCTAAAAGCCTTGATTAAGGAGATTTATCCAGAGCAAGAGCTGTTTTATGTGATTCAGTTTGGCTTATTAACTGATATTACGCAGTGAGCTTAAAAAACGTATAGCTTATAAGACTCGCATAATCCCACCTAATTATGTCTTTTGCTCAAAGGGCTCTGTGTCGATGGATTTCTTGAGTGTTTGGTTTTGGAGTCTGTAGGGCGGGTGAAACCCGCGAGCAATGCCGAATAAACACGGTTTCACTCGCCCCACGATATTTATAATGAGATTGAGCAAGAGGTATAGTCAGGTAATCCTAAGCAGGCTTAGCCTGCTTATGCTTAATTTAAAAATATAATAAATTAAATCAATAGGCTATTTCGAATGGCGGTTTGCTCTACGCATCCATGTAACGTTTTATTTTACGTATTGCTGTTGGATAGTACTCATGATGGATGTGATTAGTATGAATGATGTTTTCATTTTTAATTAAATTGCTTAGTTTAAAATACCCGTTTCTTCATGTCTTTTTTGTAAGGTTTAAATCAAATGTTGCAAACCTTAACTTTGTTTTTTGGCAATATGCTGTTGGTTTTTGGTGCGTTAATGCCCATTTTAAATCCGCCAGGACATGCGCCGATTTTTCTAAGTATGACGGCGAATTACAACTCGCAAGAAAGAACGATTTTGGCGCGACGTGTCGGCATTTATAGTTTTGTATTGCTCTTAGTCAGCATGTTTATTGGGAGTTATGTTTTAGAATTTTTTGGGGTGTCTTTGCCAATTGTACGAGTCGGCGGGGGGCTATTAGTGGCTACCGCAGGCTGGCGGCTGATGTCGGCTAGCGATAATGTGCATAAGACAGAAGAAATGGTGGAGATAAATCAACACCGCCCCAGTAATGAAGAGCTACGTCAGCGTGCTTTTTATCCGCTGACCTTCCCTATTACGGTTGGGCCAGGGGCGATTACGGTGGCGATTGCTTTGGGTGCGGGTTTTAACGGCCCAGGATTACAGAAGTTTTCTATGCCTTTGGCCAGTTTAACTGCCGTGGCAATTACGTCTTATTCGCTCTATCTTTGCTATCGTCATGCCGAGCGTTTATTAAAGCTTTTAGGCAATACAGGCTCGATTATCTTTCTGCGCCTATCGGCATTTATTTTGCTCTGCATTGGGATACAGATTTTTTGGGATGGGTTTAGTGTGCTGTTTGGTGAGCTTTTAGCGCAATACCTTAAGCATTAATTTTGAAGTCCTAAACGTGGGCACACGCTTGTGCCCACGCTCAATGGATTAATAGTGCGGCGGTACTTCGTCAAATAATGATTTTTGCGCAGGGCCGCTTGGCTCCTGCTGCTGCAACCAGCGTAATTCATTCACCACCTGATCCATCTGCTGCTGCTGGGTAGCGACAATTTTATTCAACTCTTCTAGTAATTCATCTTGCAGCGCCAGCTTGATTTCCAGCTCGGTAATGCGATCTTCTAAATTCATTTTTCTCCCCCAATAAAACCGTAGCGTGGGCACTCGTGCCCACGCGTATCCACATCGTTGCACCCGTGGGCATCTGTGCCCACCCTACATTTTTAGCGTTTCTTAGTGCTCTGAGCTGCCGCATCGCGGCTGCGGCCAAAGGTTTTTTTGCCCTTGGGTTTATCTGTGCGGCGGACCATGACGGTGTTTTTTTCGTGCACAAATTTCTCGCCAGGTTGCTGGGCGGGGATTAAATGCCTAGGCGTATTGCCGATTAGGTCGGCGCGTCCCATAGCGATTAATGCTTCGCGCAGGATAGGCCAGTTATCTGAATCGTGATAGCGCAAGAAAGCCTTGTGAACCTTGCGGCGATGGCCATCGCGAATCACATCTACTTTCTCTGAGCTTCTCGCCAGCTTTCTAAGCGGGTTACGGCGGGTGTGCCACATGGTGGTAGCCATCGCCATGGGTGTTGGCGTAAAGGCCTGCACTTGATCGGGCTGGAAATCGTTTTTCTTTAGCCAGAGGGCAAGGTTGAGCATATCTTCATCGCTGGTGCCGGGGTGGGCGGCAATAAAGTAGGGAATCAGGCTCTGTTTTTTACCGGCTTGCTCGGAGTAATAATCAAACATCTCGCGAAAGCGCTCAAAAGTGCCGATGCCGGGCTTCATCATCTTAGATAAAGGCCCTTCTTCGGTGTGCTCTGGGGCGATTTTTAAATAGCCCGATACATGGTGTGTCGCGAGTTCTTTTACATATTCAGGCGATTCCACCGCGATATCGTAACGTACGCCCGAGCCAATGGTGATGCGCTTTACGCCATCAATCTTGCGAGCTTTCTTATACAACTGAATTAGTGGCGCATGGTCGGTGTTGAGGTTTTCGCAAATACCAGGATAAACGCAGCTTAAGCGTCTACAGGACGATTCAATTTTTTGATCTTTGCACGATAGGCGATACATATTGGCCGTAGGGCCGCCAAGATCGGAAATCTGCCCGGTAAAGCCCTTGGTTTTATCGCGGATATCGACGATTTCTTGCAGGATGGATTCTTCCGAGCGGCTTTGGATAATCCGGCCTTCGTGCTCGGTAATCGAGCAGAAAGTACAGCCGCCAAAACAGCCACGCATGATATTGATCGAAAAGCGGATCATTTCCCAAGCAGGAATATGTGCTTTGCCATAGCTTGGATGCGGGTTGCGGGCGTAATACTGGCCAAAAATATAATCCATCTCTGGCGTGCTCAGCGGGATCGGCGGCGGGTTAATCCATACATCGCGTGAACCATGCTGCTGCACCATTGCCCGGGCGTTGCCTGGGTTAGATTCTAAATGCAGGGTACGACTGGCGTGGGCGTACAGCACCGGATCAAAAGCTACCGCTTCATAAGCCGGAATACGGATTACGGTGTGCTGGCGATCGGCTTGCTTGGCGGCGATGCGCTCGGCCTTGCTGATCAGGCGGATGGCCTTGGTGTCGCTTGGCGGGGTGATGTCTTTTTCGGTTTTTTCCGGCAGCATTTCATAAGGATCGATATGCTTATCGACGCGGCCTGGGGTGTCGACGGTGGTGGAATCCAGCTCCACCCAGCCTTCTGGTAACCAGCCCTGTGGGCTCATAAAGGCCGTGCCGCGAATATCCCGCATATCTTTGAGCTTTTCGCCCGCAGCAGAGCGCTGGGCGACTTCGACCAAGGCGCGTTCGGCATTACCAAATAAAAGAATATCGGCTTTCGAATAAATCAGCGCCGATTGGCGAACTTTATCGCTCCAGTAATCGTACTGAGCAATCCGGCGCAAGCTGGCTTCAATCCCGCCAATCATAATCTGCACACCGGGATAAGCTTCGCGGCAGCGCTGCGAATACACGGTTACCGCACGATCAGGCCGCTTGCCGCCCATGCCACCCGCAGTATACGCATCGTCTGAGCGGGGCTTTTTATCCGCAGTGTAGCGGTTAATCATCGAATCCATATTGCCCGCAGTCACACCAAAAAACAACCTTGGCTTACCCAGCGCTTTAAATTCGTCAGCAGATAACCAGTCTGGCTGGCAGATAATTCCGATCCGTAGTCCCTGCGCTTCTAGTAGGCGGCCAATCAGCGCCATCCCAAAGCTGGGGTGATCGATATAAGCGTCACCCGTTACTAGAATAACGTCGCACTCATCCCAGCCGAGTACGTCCATTTCGGCACGGCTCATAGGGAGAAAATGGGCGGGTTTGCGGGGGAAAACACCTGCGGGCAAAACAGAAATAGCAGTAGGAGCGGGATTCATGGCTTTGATGAGCAATACTAATCGCACATTGTCGCAGATTTAGCCCTCCCTTATCAAAAAAATGCTTGTTTTTCATAAGGATATGTAAATTCTGACTCTGAACGGTAGGTAAACAGAGTTGCTAAATCTATGCGTTTTTTTTGCTGCTCAGGGTGAAAATAACAACGGGGAGCCACGAAGTGGCTTTCCCGTGTCTTTTAAATCAATGAGATAACCGTATTACCAATCCACTTTGCCTGTGCCTACGTCATACATTGCACCTACAATTTTGATTTTTCCTTGCTCTTCCATTTCTTTGAGCAGCGGGCTCATGTCACGAATTTTTTGCACGCTGTTTTGTACATTTTCATGCGCTACATCTTGAACAAATTCATGGTTTTTAGAGCTGCGTTCGCCTGCCGTTTTGGTGGCGTCTACTGCGGGCTTGATTTTGTCTAGCAAGCCGGTGAGATTGCCCAATTGCACGGCATCGCATGCGCCTTTAATGGCACCACACTGGCTGTGCCCTAGTACCACAATCACTTTTGATCCGGCGGCTTTGGCTGCGTATTCTAAGCTGCCCAAAATATCTTCGTTAATCACATTGCCCGCCACCCGAGCAACAAATAAATCGCCAATTCCTTGGTTAAAAACCAGCTCAGGTGCTGAGCGCGAATCGATGCACGAGACCACGCTGGCAAAGGGATATTGGCCCAAGCCGGTTTGCATTACTTGTTTTTTATAATCACGCTTGATTGATTTTCCGGCAGCAAAACGGATGTTGCCGTTTTTCAGGATTTCTAGCGCTGCATCTGGGGTTATACCGGCTTGAATGGACTTACTCATGGTTTTGCCGACAGCATAACGCTCAGTTTTTATCGTGTCGCTGTGATCGTCGGAGGCGTAGCTAAGTGAGCAGGCCAACATTAGGGCGATGGCGGTAGGGCGAATAAATGGTAGTGATCTCATCTTTGTTTCCTTTAGTATGTAAGAATTATTTTGAGCTTAATGAACATTAAAAATGGTGAATTGCCATAGAGCCTTCATCTGAAGGCAGCGCTGTTGCATCGTTCAATAACATGTAAGTTTATGTGCTGTATTTAAGGCTTGGTTGATGGCATTACCTTCTAACTTACGGCTATATTGTTTTTAGCACGTGTATTTAAGAGTTGCTATTACTCTCTTCTGAGTGGTTGCTTTCATTTTGTGTTTTGTATTGTTAAAAGTAAGGAAGGAGGTGAGGTATGAAGCGGCTAGATTTTGTGTCAAATCACTGAAAGGGCATTATTTTGGCCGTCTGGATTGCTTGGGAGCGGGTAGAATCACGCCTTGCTGCAAGCACAGCTTTTGGACAACACCATGACAGAACATCACGAAATTAAGCCTGGCCAGTCGGTCGAGCTGCTTAAAGAGCTCCATATCCTGACCCGCGACGGCAAGCTCAATCAAGATAGCCGCCGCAAACTCAAGCAGGTTTATCACCTCTACCAATTTATTGAGCCGCTACTCAAAGAAGTGCAGGCTGATCACCCAGAAGTCACCTTGGTTGACCACGGCGCGGGCAAGTCTTATCTGGGCTTTATTCTTTACGATTTATTCTTTAAAGATAAACCAAGCTCAGGCCATATTTATGGCATTGAAACCCGTGATGAGCTGGTTAAAAAATCGCAAGAGTTGGCTCAGCGCCTTAACTTTCCCGGCATGTCTTTTCTGAATTTATCGGTGGCTGAATCAACTGATTCTGACCTCTTACCAGACACCATTGATGTGGTTACTGCGCTGCACGCCTGTAATACCGCCACCGACGATGCCATTGCTTTTGCGCTTAAAAAGAAAGCCAAGTTTATGGTACTGGTGCCTTGCTGCCAGGCCGAAGTGGCTACCGTACTGCGTAAAAATAAAGCTAAATCACTGAAGAACCCGCTGGCAGAAATCTGGCGCCACCCAATTCATACCCGTGAATTTGGTAGCCAAATCACCAATGTATTGCGCTGCCTGCAATTAGAAGCACACGGTTACCAAGTGACGGTCACTGAGTTGGTAGGTTGGGAGCATTCGATGAAAAACGAGCTGATTATCGCCCAGTATAAAAACCTGCCCCGCCGCAAACCCGCCGAACGCCTGGCTGCCGTGCTGGCAGAGCTGGGTTTGGATGAAATGCAGGAGCGGTTTTTTACGGTGTAATGAAGCTGTAGGCTGGACACGTTTGTGTGCCCACGGCTGCGTAACTTCAGTGGAATAACTGATGTTACGCAGTAGCTATCTTTTTAGTGCCTTCGGCTCGTTGATTTTGGGGCGGTTTGAATGGACAGAAGCAAAAGAACGCTGTCCTGACCCGCTTATTCCTCGCTTCGGCATGCTTTAATGGGGCTTTTAAGCCCCTTGCAGCGGTCCATTATCAAACTCAGATAGCTTATTTGATAATGGATGAAGTACCAAAATACAGCTAAATTTAGTACCTATTTTTCTTCATGAAACTCCGTGCTTTGAGAGGGCAAAGATGCCCTCTCAGTACTGATCCTGCTGCATGGCTTTATTCATAATTCAACTTTTTTGTCATGATTTGGGATTGTGGCAAAAAATTTTGTGCTGCATAAAATTCAATTGCCTGCTGATTAAATTTAAAGACTTCTAAGCGCACTTCATTGGCTTGTTTGCTGCTCGCCCACTTCTCTACATGAGAGAGCAACTCTCTGCCAATGCCCTGTCGTTGCTCAGTTTGTGCAACGACTATGGTGCCAATTCTGCAAATAATGCGTGGTTGCAAAAATGAAATCGTGTGGGTATTGCTGATTTGAACCGTTACAAATCCAGCTATTTGTCCTGAAATTTCTGCAATAAACATGGCCCCATTTTCAGTTGTGATACAGGATGACCATAATTCTCTATCCCGAATATGGCCTGGCGCAGGGGCAAATATTTCGGGGCGGTGTTGGTGGTGTTGCGCAGCTATTTCATCTGCAAGCATACAAATGTCAGTTAGATCTTCTAATGTTGCCGTTCTGATTATCATTGACCTTCTCCTTATTGGGTTGGTGCTTGATTTAAATCCGCTCCCTACATCGCCATCGCCACTCCTCAAGCCTTGCCGCAGCAATTTTTGCCGCTTTAAGCAGGCGCAGCTCGAGCTGCTCGTCATTTTCTAGCGCGGGGCTAAATTGTTCTCTGCCAAGACGTGTATCACAGAATGCCAACGGCCTATCTAGTAGTTTGCTGATTAGTGCTTTCATGGTATCTCCAATATGCTGTTTAGATTTGTAATTGGAGTGTATTTTGATTCATTATCTGGATAAACCCACGATAACTAAACAGACTGTTCCTCTATGAAAACAATGCCGTCATCTGATGCTTTGCTGGTTTTTGATGCCCTCGCTAGATTGGGGAGTTTTACTGCGGCGGCTGATGAGCTGGATTGCGCCAAAAGCTATGTCAGCCAGACAATTAAGCGGCTAGAAGCGGATTTAGGCGCGGTGCTGGTGCTACGAACCACAAGGCGGGTGACTTTAACCGAGACTGGCCAGCGGTTGGCCATGCGCGTCGCGCAAATCAGGGCCTTGATGGTGGGTTTAAAGCCAGAGATTACGGGGATGCAGGATCAGTTGGCAGGGCCACTATTTATTAGCAGCCCTAGCGGAATTGGCCAGTTTGTTTTAGCGCCGATTTTGGCCGAATTTGCCATTCACTACCCTAGCCTACAGGTGCAAATGACGGCGCAATGCAAGCTGGAAGAGATGGCCACCAGTGGCATCGATTTTTGCCTACATTCGCGCAATGTGATCGACGATGGCATGGTGGCTCGGCCTTTAGGTGTTACGCAAAAGCGTCTGTATGCCTCGTCGGTTTATCTGCAAAGGGCGGCCAAGCTGACGCATCCCTGTGATTTGCGTCAACACAGGGTGTTTTGTCACGAAGGCGTACACGAGCAGCTGGGTTGGCAGTTAGAGAAAGCCGGTGAGATTGTGCGAGTAGAGCTGCAGCCAACGCTGATCTGCAATACCTTTGGGGCGATTGCCAGCGCGGTGGAGGCAGGTTATGGCGTGGGCCTTTTGGATAATATCGTGGCCGCGCCTTATTTGCGCCAAGGGCTGATACAGAGCGTGCTGCCTGAATGGTTGGCCACGCCTAAACCGTATTTTTTGGTGTTTCCTTATCGGCAGCCGATGCCGAAAAAATACGAGGCATTCCTGCAATTTGTGGTGCCACGCTTGCAGGCAAGACTAAGTCAGTCCATGAATTAAGCAGTACTGGCGCGAGCAAACAATTTGGGCGTGCTCGCTGTGGCGGGTTTGCGTGAGTTATAGACCACGCCGCTGATGATTAAAATCATGCCAATAAACTGCGGTAGGCTAGGTGACTGGCCGAGTGCAATAGAAATTAGTGTGGCAAAAATAGGCGCTAGATTCATAAAAATGGCGCCTTGGGCAGGGCCAATTTTACGTAAACCTTCGTTCCACCAAACAAAAGCCAGTACGGTGCAAAAGAATGCCATCATGCCAATGGCGAGCATGACATTCCAATCTGGCAGGGTATAAAAATCATTGCTGATGCTTGCTGCAAATGCCGTCATTAACACCGCACCAGCCATAATGGTGACCGTTGTAATATGTAGTGGTGAAACACCGTGGACAAATCGTTTTGGAATCGCCGAATATAAAGCCCAGCTAAAGCTAGCAATAAAAACTAAGGCATCTCCCAGTGCAAAATGTAAATCAAGAATGGCTTGAAGTGAGCCGCCGCTGATCACAATCACTACACCAAAAAAACTCAGCAACATAGCGAGTAATTGTTGGCGGTGCAGTGATTCTTTTTGAAAATAAGCGGTGAGTATGGCAGTAAGGATGGGGCTAAGCGCCATAATCAGCCCAGCATTGATCGCGGAGGTTAATTTTAATCCATAAAATAATGAAAAATTAACCCCCATAATCCCGATGACGGACATGGCTAATAATGGGCGATAATTGGCGCGTAATGCGCTTATATCCCATTTTTCGCGTAATGAAACAAAGATAAACAGCATCATCCCTGCCAATATAAATCTCCAGCTACCAATGACCATGGGCGATAAAAATTGCACCGCATATTTACCAATATGAAATACTGCACCCCAGAAGAAAACAGTCAGGGTTAGTTTTATATAAGTCAGTAAATGTGGCATGGTGTGTACTGCTTTGGCTGGAAATTGCCGTCATTATTGTTGTTGATCCTTGCTATGTATTTAGCAGTGAATGGAAAACAGTTTTCTAAAAATGAAAAACACCGATTTGGATTGGAACGATTTAAAGTATTTTCTGGCGGTGGCGCGGGAAGGCGGCTTAAGCGCGGCTGCGCTAAAGCTGGGGGGGAGTGCATCAACCGTATCCCGTCATATTTCAGCTTTGGAAAACCGCTTGGGGGTTAAGCTGTTTTTACGCCAGCAAACCGGCTATCTGCTAACAGATCAGGGAACGAGCATTTTGATGCGGGTCACTGAAGTTGAAAACGCCATGCTCACCGTAGAAAGAAATGGCGATCAATTGCAGTCTGTGGATGAAGTGAGTGGCTTAATTCGTCTTGCTGCGGCAGAATCTCTGGCCAGTTATTTAATCATGCCGCATATGCCAGAGTTTCTGGCCTTATATCCCAAAATGCAGGTTGAATTATTAGTCGGCGCCCTGCCTGCTAATCTGGCGCGGCGTGAAGCAGATGTGGCATTGCGCTATGGCGATTCAATTGTGGTTGATAATAACCAAGATTACATTACGCATTTTGTTGGTTATGTACATTTTGCACCGTACTGCCAGAAGTCTTTGCTTGCTGATTTAAGCGCTGAGCAAGACCCTTGGAAAACGCTGCCAATTATTGAATTAAGTGATTGCTGGGCTTATTTGCCAATGGTGAAATGGCTAAAGCAAATTACCCAAAATCGAGCCCCTTTAATTAAAGGCAATACGCTGCATACTCAGTATGTTGCGGTGAGGTGTGGACTTGGAATTACGCTTCTGCCTGAATATGTCGGTGATATTGATGACATGCTGGTTAAGCTGGATGCCCCTTCGGTGGTTCCGTCACGCGAGCTGTGGCTGGTTTATCACCGCGATTTAAAAGCCAGTCAGCGCGTGCTAGCGATGAAAGATTTTTTGATTAAACTTTTGGCCAAGGTTCTTGATAGCAAAGTCTAATTTGATTCTTTGGTTTTGCTGTAGTTTCAGCCTCTCCTCGGTTTGCCCCTGCGTATTGATGTATTCGCGCCACACTCTATTCTGTTTGCTTTAGACACCATCCCTGATCGGCTAAACCTGCTGCGTGTAAGCCTGGGTTGGGTTTACCTGCACTGACACGGCCTATTCTGGGATTGATGTAGTAAATACAAAAATTACTACAATATATTGCGTTGTAAAACTACATACTCATTTCGTTTACAGTTATGCGAAAGCAATATAAAGTGTTTATACTACAAAAACTTACAAATAATTTAGTATTTTATAAGAAATATGGGGATTAAATTCTATTACGTGAAAGGTGGGCGCAGCATCGCATCAGCACTACTCACCAAAAAAACTACATGCCAGAGCTTGATTGAGTAGCTGCTCAGGCTGGGTTTCGATTAATTAAAGTCAAAGGAAATACCATGTCTAATTTGCAGATCAGTGTTGTGATTCCCACTTACAATCGAGCCGATCTTTTGCGCTATACCCTAGAATCTTTGGCGCTACAAACGTTGGATAAGCAGCTGTTTGAGGTGATTGTTGTAGATGATGGCAGCACAGACGGCAGCGAGCAGCTGGTGCAATCGTTTGCTGAGCGGCTTAATATCAAATACTTCTGGCAGGAAGACAAAGGCTTTCGGGCAGGTAAGGCGCGCAATATTGGTACGTCCATTGCGGAAGGCAAATATATTGTCTTTATTGATACCGGCGTTTTATTGGGCAGTAAAACCTTAGAAGTACATGCCAATGTGCATAGTCAATCAGAGTTTCCGGTGGTAATTATTGGTTATGTTTATGGCTTTGAGGTGGATAACAGCCTGTTGGCCGAGATGTCTGCGCAAATAGATTCTCATACGCCTGATGCAACCATTCGCCGCTTGGCAGAGATGGGGGCCCACGATGTGCGCCAGCAGCAATATGATGAGCTGGGTGAAAACATCAGCAACTGGCCTGCTCCATTTGATATTTTTTGGACTTGCCACGCCTCGGCAGAGCGTGAGCAGCTATTAAAAGCGGGTTTATTTGATGAGTCATTTAATAGCTGGGGTGGTGAAGACGTTGATTTAGGTGTGCGTTTACATCTGAATAATAATCAGTTTTCCATGGAAAGAGAGGCTGTGTCTTTCCACTGGCCGCATAAGAAAGAAGTGGACGATCAAAAAGATCAATCGGAAATCGCGGCATTGCGCATCCATAAAAAATATCATTTATGGTCGACCAGCTTTTATGGCAAAGATTTGAATGACGCTAAGTATTCATTAAATAAAGTGATCAAAATATACCGTGATCACACAGTACAAAAATCTAAGCGCGCCTTAGCCCTTGAAACAGAAGGGGCATGATATGCCTTGCCAATATCAGAATATCTATCTTATTGCCCCAGAGCTTGCCGGAAGCCCTGCACAGGATGTGCCCAAACGCTTGCTGGAGCATGGGGTCAATATTGGCTTAAGTAGTTTTTTTTCCGGCACCCCTCGGCTGGCTTATACCCGCGTCATTGATGTTGAACTATTGGATGCGGGCCTGATTGAAAGCGAAATAGATGCTGCATTGTTTGCTGGCAGCATCCGCATTGGCAGCCAGTGCTATATCGAATCTGGGCATATCCCCGCGTTTCATAATCAGCCGGTTAAGCTGAGCACGGTGCAAATTAATGACGGGCCAGTTGGGCAGATTCAAATTGGTGATCGGGTAGTACTGCAGGGGGTGGCGATTCTGGCTTATCAAAGGGTGGAGGTGGGTGACGACGTTATTTTTGGCCCTATGGTGACCATTATGGATAGCAGCGGCCATCCTCTATTGGGCCGTGGCCAAGCGGGCGAGGCAAGTCGAATTCGCTCCGCCCCAGTGCGGATTGGCAATGGCGCGTGGATAGGCGCTGGCGCGACAATTCTTAAAGGCGTCAACATTGGAGAAGGCGCAGTGGTGGGCACACAGGCGGTGGTTAGCCAAGATGTGCCGGCTTTTTGTGTTGTTACTGGTAATCCCGCAAGAATTGTTAAGCGCTTGCTGGGCGAGCCAATAAAAACCGCTGAAACACTGGGCATGGAAAAACTGCAGATGGCATGAGAATGGCTTGGCAGGGCCGAGCGTTTGCGGCTCTCGTGTACTTTTACCATGACAACCTAGCGCGGAATGCTTATGTTGTACCCATCTTGAAGCATCGGTTTAGGCGCTCGTGGATTTCTCCCTTACCTATCAAAAAATCATTGTCCTGAGCTTATTCAGCAGCACGCTATTGCACGCTGCTGAAGGAGCATTGCCTGATTTGCCAGAATCGCAGGATAGGGCGCTGGGGAAAATTAACTGGGCGTACGATGGGGCGAGTCTGGGATTTGAGACGGCAACGGAGCAACTGATTGCTTCGGTAGATTATTCGGCAAGCAATAAAACGGCATTTAATTTTGATGCGGGCTTTGCCTTAAGTGATTACTTTGCGCTTGGGGCAAATTTTGAAGTAAGCGAGCGCTTTCAAAATGCCTTGTTAACGGGGGTATTTAGTGCGCCAGATCACTTACGCTTGCGGCTATCTGCTGGGCAGCAGCAGGCGCAAAATGAATTAGATACTGCTTTCAACTCGCCAAGAATGCGGCAGAATAATTATCTACTGAGCCTTAAAAAAGGTAGCAGTTATGGCAGCTTTTTTTCTGAGCTGGGGGTTACGGTATATGCCGCAGATCCAAAACTAGAAAACGAATTTATTGCCTCAGAGAACACAGGTGGGATGTATTTTGATTCCCGAATGGCAACAGGTAAGCGGCAGGGGGCCATTTACAATCTAAGCCTTTCGCCTATTCATAATGGCAAGCTTGATTTGGGCTTAGCCTACCAGCGTGAAAAAGAGCTGAGGGGCATGTCTTTTGGTGAAACAGCCCGCAGCACTTTAGTACAATACAGCCAATACTTTAGCAATTGCCTGCGTTTAACCGGCGCTTATAATGGCGGCGAAAACAGCCATTTATTTAATGTTGGGATTGCCAAAGATGCATGGAGCCTGAATGCAAGCCGTGCTCTTGAGCAAGAAAATGGCAGCGTTGTACTGCGTTATGCTATTCCACTGAGCGGTGGTGGCGTAAAAAACACCTCGTGTATGCAGTATGGCTTGGAAGCAAAACCCTTGCCGTCTGTGCTAAAAGAGCTCACTAAACGTCCTGGGTATTTGCCCACACTTGCCGTGCCTGAGCAAAGTTATTCCTCCCGATCTGGGGATAAATCCGGTTTATATATTGATGCAAGCAATCGTCAGTTTATTCAGTTTCGTTTGCTGATGCCGATTGAAGCGGTTGTTTCCCTACAAGCCGCGACTGTGCTGCTGGCTAATTCAGCAGACAATGCCTTGTGGTTAATCGATGACGGCGCTTTAAGGCTGATGCTCAGGAATTTCAGGCAAGGCGGAACCTATATTTTTGACGTACAGCAAAGTGATGGCGCGATACTGCAAATTGAAGTGGTTTTGCAAAAAGCAAAGCCTGAGTTGGGTGGTGCGATTGAGCTGGTTTCGGCTAGGCGTTTAAATTTTCCAACGCCAACTGGCGTACAAAATATGTCCCCGCAGCAGTTTTCCCGTGTTCCTGCTAGCGAGTTGGCGCTGTTTAATGCTGAACAACTGCGGGTGCTTAAGCCATTACATCTTGCCGCTTTGTTACCGGCGCAGCTGGCGGCGCTTTCCTCGCTGCCCACGCTTAGTATTGAGCAATTAGCTGGGCTAGCACCACCGCTGGTGCAGATGCTTAGCCCCGCTCAGTTGGCGGCTTTATCGCTTAATCAGCTGGCTGGATTAAACGCGGTGGATATCGAGTTTAGCCCACAGCAGCGGGCCGTTTTACCTGCGGCAACGCTGGCTAATTTTGCCTTAGGCAGCAAAATACTGGGCGATGAGCCATTTATAATTAGTCCTCCTCAAAGCAATAGCCAAGGCCTGCTGCGTTATACCAGTAGCCACCCTGAAGTAGCAATGGTTGAAGAAAGCACCGGCGAAGTGACCTTAGTTGGGGCAGGCCATACGGTAATCGAAGCTCAGCAAGCGGCTAAGGGTGTGTACACCAGTGCCCGCATCAGCGCAGTGCTAAAGGTGTTGCCCCCTTTGATTGGCGAGAATAATCTGCCTTCATTAACTGGTGGATTCTGATGGTTTAATCTCTTTTTCGAAACGCCCAAGCCGCTGCGAGTGCTAGAAAAACAAAGGTAAACCCCAGAATAATCCAGAAGCCATGAGGGTGTTGCGCCAGTGGAATCCCCCCCACATTCATGCCCATAAAACCGGCAATGATATTCACGGGTAAAGCTAAAACCGTGACCACGGTAAGAATGTAAATGCTGCGATTAGTTTGCTCGTTTACTTTGGCGGCCACTTCTTCTTGTAATAGCTTGATGCGCTCTACTAGCGCTGAGATATCGCTTAAAACGGCGGAAAATTCTTCGGTAGATTGGCGTAAATCTTGAATATCGTGCGCGCTTATCCATTCTGGGGGCCGGTTTAATAGCCGGAATAAGGCGGCAGGCTCTGGGGCGAGTAGGCGGCAAAGCCTGACTAAAACGCGGCGTAATGCGCCTAAATCGGCCAGCTTAATATTGGGCCGATTGGTGAGTAGTTTATCTTCTTCCTTATCGACTTTAGTAATGGCTTCACGCACGATTTGGCTTAATACATCGGCCTGATCACGTAATAGATTTACCATTAAATCAATGGGTGATCGATACAACTCTCCAGCGCGAACCTGTGCCCGAAGCTTATCAATAGAGCGTAATGGCTTGCTGCGGGCGCTAATTAATACATGCCGATCGGCACTCATCCACAGTGTGGCGGTATCGGATGGATTAAAGGCAAAATCAAATAGCACATCATTCACCACGCCAATTAAGGCATGTTCGGCGTATTCAATACGGGTAGATTGAGAGCCTTCGTGTAATGCCTCAAAAAACTGCTCTGGTAGCATTAAATTGGCTTTTAGCCATTTCTCTGCGGCGGTATTAGATAGATTGAAATGCAGCCATAAAAACTCCTCCGATGTGGGCTCAAAAGGTGTGGCCAGCCATTGTTTGATTTGAGCCGATTCAATTTGCTGGCCGGGCAAGCCTGGCAAAAATAGATAGCCACAAATTATTCCACTGTGATCGGACCCATAGCTTGCACCCAAATTTGTGACCATAGCCGCGATGTTGATTGAATAAGATAGGTAGCATGCCTTGTGCATGTGACGAATTGATTGCAGGTATTATGAAACGTAGGCTATGGAAATTCATCTAGATGTCATGTGAGTGACTTATTTGGGTAATGTAATTTTTCTAAAATAGGGGTTTTATCCTTTTATGCAGACCAATGCCATGTTTAAGCCTTCAATCCTAGTTTGTAGTATTGCATTGGCGCTGAGCGCTTGTAGTGGTGATGATGTCACCACGCCAGAGTCCACTAAGCCTGCGTTATTAACGCTGGATGGTCAGCAGCCTTTGGTTGTAGCGCATCGTGGTGCTTCAGGTTATTTGCCAGAAGAAACCTACGAGGCTTATGTTAAGGCGATTGAACTGGGTGCTGATGCAATTGAGCCTGATTTAATTTCCACTAAGGATGGTGAATTGATTGCTCGCCATGATCCTAATCTTGGCACCAGTACCGATGTAGCTACACGCCCTGAGTTTGCCGATCGCAAAAAAACCAGATTAGTGGATGGCGAAGAGCAGACAGGCTGGTTTGCAAGTGATTTCACCTTAAAAGAAATTAAAACTTTGGGCGGTATTTCCACCGACGCAGAGCGCCCGCAAGAATTTAACGGCAAATATAAGATCGTTACTTTCCAAGAGATTATTGATCTGGCCAAGGCAAAATCAAGCGCTACACGCACGGTTGCGGTTTATCCTGAAACCAAAAACCCAAGCTACCATCGGGCCTTAGGTTTGCCTATTGAAGATAAGCTGATTGAAATCTTGAATAAAGCAGGCTGGAATAGCAAAACAGCACCGGTATTTGTGCAAAGCTTTGAACCAAGTAGCCTTAAATACCTGAAGGCTAAAGGCTTGAACACCAAGCTGATTCAGCTAATTGATGCCGATGATGTGGATATGAAAACTGGTAAGCTGACTTACGCATTGCCGTCTGATCGCCCTTACGATTGGACTTTGGCAGGGCAGACTAGCCGTTTCTTTAGCGAAATGGTAACCCCAGCGGGCCTTGCAGAAATCAAAACCTACGCCGATGGCATCGGCCCATGGAAGCCTTATATTATCCCCGTCAAAGGTACGTTTGGCGCAGATGGCAAGCAGCTGGATTTAAATGGCGACGGTAAAATTAATTATGCCGATGCCACCAGCATGGCTCCAACTACTTTGATTAGCGACGCGCATAAGGCAGGCTTGTTTGTGCATGCTTATACCTTCCGCAATGAAAAACGTCGTATTCCGGCTGATTTTAAAAATGATCCAAAAGCCGAATACAAAGCCTTCTTCCGCTTGGGATTAGACGGCGTATTTAGCGATTTTGCCGATACCGCAATTGCTGCGCGTAGCGAGTATTTAAAAGAAATGGGCCGTTAATTCTTTGAGTTAAAAAATGGCCCGCTTATACTGGTGGGCTATTTTTATCTGACATAATCCAGACTATCCAATTTTCTTTCCTTAAAATCATTGCCGCAGGCGGTAAGCGCAAGGATAGAAAACAGGGCAATGCAATAAAGATGCACAGGCATTTTATGGTTTGCGATATTCCGAAATACCTCATGCATCGGTATATTTTTCCAATTGCCACTCCATCGCTAGCTCTAGTTTTTCAGAGCCTTTTAGCCATTGGGCTAGCCTATTGCTGCGGGGAATCGATGCCGTAATGGTGGGCATGGGCTGGCCTTTGCTTAGCAGATGGCTATATTTTTGCCCTTCAAAATAGCCGACCCATAGACCAGCCTCGGGGCAAGGTAAGCCGTTGTGGCAAAGCGTGCCAAGGGAAACACGGTCTGGCGTGGTGGCGGCGATGGGGGCGGGTGCAACTTCTGCTTTTTTAAGCTGGGCCAGCGGCATGCCCGATGCAGGGTCCAGCCCCTTTGCTTTAGCCAATTTGGCGATCAGTTCATCGCTTGGTTTTTCAGGAGCGACTTTGGCCTGGTATTCCTTCAGCCACTGAAATGTGCCGTCCCATTTGGGCAATTTGGCTGGTGGCAAAGGCACAATTTGATCGAGTTCAGGGACTTTGGGATTGGCAAAGTCATAAGCGGTCAACATCTTGCCAATGGCTTCGTAGCGCTTTGAGCGCTCATCGTCTTTTTCAAGGGCCAGGTAATCCAATGGGTCATCAGGGGGGGGGGCTTTAAATCCACCAGCTAAGTACGATGGAGCAAGTTCATTCCCGGCTGCCACGCCCAGCTGGTAAGACTTAACTGCATCTTTATAAAGTTTATCAAGTTTTTGGTCACTACCTAGTTCAATAGCCGCCTTCCCATGGCCTTGTTCTGCTGCACAACGTAACATTTGACGGGAAATATCCGGTGCAATATCAATTGGGGCCAGCTTATCCCCAACATAATATTGCGCATCTGGATTGCCTAAATCAGCCGCCTTGCGGAAATAGCGCAAAGCCAGCTCAGGGTCTTTTTTAATCCCTGCGCTGCCGTTTTTGATATAAACACCCATCAAAAAATAGCCCGCAGGGATATTGGCTTTGATCAACTCCCCTGCCCAATCGGCCATTTCGGTTGAGCTGCCATGTAAATAGCGACGCATCATGCCGTTTTGTAAATTAATACTGGCTTTATAATGGCCGTTGGCGGTTGCAATGCGATAAAGGCGTTCTATTTCTGCAAACACAGCTTCATCTTGCTTCTGGGTATTATATTTTTCTAAAAAGCGGGCGTATTTAAATAAGATATCTGCCTCGGTAGGCAAGTCAGGTAAATGGTCTTTTTCGTAAGCGCAAGTAAATGCTAGTTTGGCTTTGATATTATCCAGATTATCCAATTTTCTTTCCTTAAAATCATTGCCGCAGGCGGTAAGTGCAAGGATAGAAAATAGGACGAAGCAATAAATACGCGCAGGCATTTTATGGCTTGCGGCATTCCGAAATACCTCATGCATCGGTATATTTTTCCAATTGCCACTCCATCGCTAGCTCTAGTTTTTCAGAGCCTTTTAGCCATTGGGCTAGCCTATTGCTGCGGGGAATCGATGCGGGAATGGTGGGCATGGGCTGGCCTTTGCTTAATTGATGGCTATATTTCTGCCCTTCAAAATAGCCAAGCCATAGACCGGCCTCGGGGCAAGGCTGGCCGGTGCGGCAAAGCGTGCCAAGGGCAACACGCTCTGGCGTGGTGGCTGCAATGGGGGCGGGTGCAACTTCCGCTTTTTTAAGCAGGGCCAGTGGCATGCCTGATGCAGGATCTAGCCCCTTTGCTTTAGCTAGTTTGGCGATCAGTTCATCGCTTGGTTTTTCAGGGGCAACTTTAGCCTGATATTCCTTCAGCCACTGAAATGTGCCATCCCACTTGGGCAGTTTAGCCGGTGGTAAAGGCACGATTTGATCCAGCTCGGGAACTTTGGGATTGGCAAAGTCATACGCAGTCAACATATCCCCAATGGCTTTATAGCGCTTTGCGCGCTCATCGTCTTTTTCAAGGGCCAAATAGTATAGCGGGTCATCAGGGGGGGGGGCTTTAAAAGCATTTTCTAAATTTAATGCAGAGATGTCATTTCCTGCTAACACGCCTAACTGAAAAGCATTCAGTGATTGGGGATAGCTCCCATTTAACTGAAAATCCATGCCTAAGTCTGTTGCCGCCTTCCCGTGCCCCTGTTCCGCAGCGCACTGATGCATTTGACGGGCGACATCTGGCGCAATATCAATCGGAGCCAATTTATCACCAACATAATATTGCGCATCAGGATTGCCTAAATCAGCCGCTTTGCGGAAATAACGCAAAGCCAGCTCAGAGTCTTTTTTAATCCCTGCACTGCCGTTTTTAATATAGAGGCCCATTAAGAAGTAGCCTGCAGGGATATTG
>NZ_JANXSO010000020.1 GCF_025352645.1 Iodobacter sp.
GGGTCGTTCGAGACCAGGACGTTGATAGGTCGGGTGTGGAAGTGCAGTAATGCATTAAGCTAACCGATACTAATTGCCCGTAAGGCTTGATCCTATAACCTGAGACGCGTGTGCGCGAGGGTATGATCTACCCAAGATCGACTAATTTGAGTTTAAGCGAAACTACAGAGCGTAAAATGCTGTGTGGGCTAGTGAATGTGCACGGCATGCCGTGGCCCTACTTCTTCTATATTGAATGCGTTGCAGAGCAGCATGTGCAGCGTATTACCCCGTTAAAGTCTGGCGACCATAGCGAGGTGGTCCCACTCCTTCCCATCCCGAACAGGACAGTGAAACACCTTAGCGCCGATGATAGTGCAGATACCTGTGTGAAAGTAGGTCATCGCCAGACACCTTATGTAGTAAACAGAACCCCCGTACTCGAAAGAGGCGGGGGTTTTGCTTTGCGCGCAAGAAAGGGGTGTATGGGTGAAAACGAGTGATAGTTGGTGCTTATTTACTGTGCCACTTTGCGTTGTCCATGCATCAAAAAGGCCCACGGCCAACCTTAGCCGCATGCACTTAGCGGTATGTTCACTGGAGGGGGTTGTACTGAAATCTTTTATGCCTGAGGCTTGACGCCGCTTCTTTAGATTAAATATTTAAGGTTTAGCTTTGATAAATAAAGAAGGTGAATACGTTGTGCCGTATTCGCCTTCTTGGATTCTATCTATTTAAATTTAATCTTAATGTTTTAGCCAGTAATCCAGCACGATGCCGATAAAAATGATTGCCCCAACTCGGTTATTGCTTAAAAAAGCTTTAAAACAATCCGCAGGTTCGCGGGCCATGATTTGGCTGTATTGTTGCAGACACAGGCCGCTGGCAATAAGTAGGGAAGTAAAGTAGATAGGGCCGCGTTGGCTGCTAAAACCTAGGTAAACCATGGTGGCAATAAAACCGATAAAGCACAGCATAATGGCGGTGACGTCGAAGCGGCCAAAGGTAATCGCTGAAGTTTTAATGCCAATTTTTAAATCATCAGCACGATCAACCATTGCGTATTCGGTATCGTATGCGATGGTCCATAGGATATTGGCCACGAGTAAAATCCACGCAAAAGCGGGCACGCTATTAGTTTGCGCGGCAAAGGCCATGGGGATGCCAAAGCCAAAAGCGATGCCAAGATAAGCTTGTGGTAGGGCTAAAAAGCGTTTGGTGTAGGGGTAAGAGCCCGCTAGAAAAACGGCAGGAATCGTGAGTAAAAGCGTTAGTTTATTTAAAGGTAATACTAATAAAAAAGCGGCGATAGCTAAACCTGCAGCTAGCCAAAGTGCTTCTTTTGGCCGTACTTCGCCGGATACCAGTGGTCTAGCGAGGGTGCGCTCAACGTGGCCGTCAAAATTGCGATCGGCATAATCATTAATGACGCAGCCAGCAGCGCGCATTAGAAACGTGCCTAGGCAAAAAATAAGCAGCAGCATGGGGTTGGGGTGGCCATTGCTGGCAAACCATAGGGCCCAAAGCGTGGGCCAGAGTAGTAATAATGTTCCAATTGGTTTGTCGATGCGCATGAGACGCGCGTAAGCAGAAATACGTGGCGGCATAGAGAAATGTTCTATTAAGAAGGGTCTATAAGCTTACTTTACTGATCATTATCAGCTGGGGCAGTAAGGATAAGTTATGGCAAAGCAGCCATAGGCGTTTGGTTTATTGAGCTAACTGCTTACAATCGATGCTGGATAAGAAGACTTCTGTAACTAATAGTTTATCGCAGCCAGAGTAAAATACTGAACGTCTTGCCCATAACCTTTGCGGTAAATGACCCACTGCAGCTTGCGTTTTTTGCCAGAGAGGGTGGCGTGTATCGATACAGCACCAGCTTAGGCTTGAGCGTTGGATTTTAGGGTCAGCAAAAAGTAAGGCACCCAGTGGCCGGCTGCCACTACGACCAAATAGATGAAAGCCCTTGCGTAAGGCTGAGGCGGTGGTGATGCTGTGGGCGTATACCAGTGGCTGCTGATTACTTTTTAATAAAACTTCACGGCAGGCGATGTTTTGTTGATGAGCAACGTGGCCTAAGCAATCCATTTCATCTAAATGGGCCGCTTGCCAGCCTTGGAAGATCACTTCTACGGAGATATTGGGAAAGTGTGCCATCAGCATTGCGGTGAGCGAACCTCTCTCGGTAAGCCAAGGAAGTAAATGCCGTGGGGCAAGGCAGAGTGGGGTGCGCCAGTGTTGCGGCAATGACATAAAAACACGCCAAGGTACAGAAAACGTCGATTATAAGCAGTGCCTGTGGGATTGTGTACTTGCGAGGCGTTTTATATAGAAATATCTAATTTTAAATGGATTAAAATTAAAGCAATGACAATTGATTACGATATTGAGTTGTTTTTCAGTCAATATTGCGCAGAGTTTAATTTATTAGATGGTGAGCGCATTGCCCAATATTATGCACTTCCCTCGGGGCTAGCGCAAAATGGCCAGTATATTCATTGGCGTGATTTTGATGCACTGAAAAGCAATATGCTGGATCTATGCCATTTCTATACTGCAAATGCTTATAAGAAGGCTACGTTTATTATTTCAAGTATGATCAAGCAGGGGGCAAACCATGCCATTGCTCATTTATATTGGACGATAGAGCGGGCAGATTTAGCGCCTTGGACTTTTCATACATCGTATAACTTGATTGATACCGAACCGAACCGAACCGAACCGAACCGAACCGAGCAGGGTTGGCGTATTCTTTTGTGCACTGCATATGAAGAATTTTCTTTGGCGATTTAAGGTGCAGTAATGAACATTATTCCAATAACCCCAGTATTGTTTTCTCAATTTTGGCCGACTTTTGCGGCGATTATTCAGGCAGAAGAGACCTATGCTTTTGATGCAGGGCTCACTGAGCAGCAGGGCTATGAGCTGTGGTGTGTGTTGCCTGCAGAGACTTATGCGCTGGTAGAAGACGGTGAGTTGCTTGGCTCTTACTATATAAAGCCCAATGCCAGCGGGCCGGGGGCGCATGTTTGTAATTGTGGCTATATGGTGGCTGCAGCGGCGCGAGGTAAGGGCGTTGCTCAGCGCCTTTGCTTGCATTCACAGCAGCGGGCTTTGGCCTTGGGGTTTAAAGCCATGCAATTTAATGCCGTGGTTTCCACAAATACAGTGGCGGTCGAGCTATGGCAAAAGCTGGGATTTGAGGCGGTGGGTAGAGTGCCTAAAGCTTATCAACATAAGCGTTTGGGTTTGGTTGATACGCTGGTGATGTATAAGTGGCTAGCAGCCTGTCGGGCTTAAGACTGATCTACTACAGAAAAGCCGGAGCCTGTAAATCTTTCTGTGTAAATGCCTTTGGAATTATTGGTGGCCGTTCAGCCGGTCACCAAATTCTATAACGAAACGATTCAGCGCCATTCGCCAATTTTGAATCGGCATCGTCCATTTCTTTGAAGCCTGTTCGATCGCAAGGTAAATCACTTTCTTGGCCGATTCATCGCTTGGAAATACTTTGCGTCGCTTCGTCGCCGAACGAATCACGCTGTTCAGTGACTCGATGGCGTTGGTTGTATAAATCGCTTTGCGAATTTCCGGTGGATACTCGAAAATCGTACGCAAATTGCCCCAGTTTGCTGTCCACGACCGTGAAATCAATGGGTAATTGGCTTGCCAGGTCTGCGTAAACCGCTCCAATTCCAGTAACGCTTGCTCTTCCGTGGTGGACTGGTAAATCTGTTTCAAATCCGCGGTAACGGCTTTGTAATCCTTCCAGGAAACATATCTTAAGCTGTTGCGCACCATGTGCACGATGCAAAGCTGAACCCGCGTGTGCGGGAATTCAACCGCAATCGCATCGGGGAAGCCTTTTAAGCCGTCGACACACGCAATCAAAATATCCTGCACCCCGCGTGTTTTTAGCTCAGTCAGCACGGAGAGCCAGAATTTAGCGCCTTCATTTTCGGACATCCATAAACCCAGTAATTCCTTGTGCCCGTCCATATTCACGCCCAAGGCTAAGTAAATCGCTTTGTTGATTACGCGTAAATTGTCACGGATTTTAATCACGATGCAGTCGAGGTAAACGATGGGGTAAATGGCATCCAGCGGGCGTGATTGCCATAGGGTGATTTGCTCCAGCACGCGATCGGTGACGCGAGAAATCAAGGTGGCCGACACGTCTGCATCGTACATTTCTTTGAATGCCGCCACAATTTCGCGCGTGCTCAGCCCTTTGGCGTACAGCGTGAGAATTTGATCATCCATCTGCGTCAGGCGGGTTTGGCCCTTCTTGAGGAATTGTGGCTCGAATGAGCCATCGCGGTCGCGCGGCGTATGGATGTCCACCTCGCCATGCTGGCTTTTAAGGCGCTTTGGCGTGCTGCCATTGCGCGAATTGCCACGTTCACCCACCGTGCTAGCATGTTTCTCATAACCAAGATGGTCAGTTAATTCCGCATTCAGAGCGGTTTCGACGGTGAGTTTGAGTAGCTCACGCGAGAGCGCATTTAAATCCGCTTCAGTTTTAATATCTTTAGCGAGTTCAGCGGCAAGAGCCTGTAATTTTTGACGATCCATTGTGATGTCTGACATGAGTTTTCTCCGGGAAGAGATTAATCGGCCAAGGGCATTTACACAATTTTAGTTACAGGCTCAAAAGCGGATTTGGCCATATTTCACGCATTTTCTCGTTGAATAGCCAGCTATTCGCCTCAAAAACCCGCGAAATCTGTCTCAAACCGGTCTTTCCCTCGCTACGATCGCTTAAGTCCGACAGGCTGCTAGAAGGCTAAGGTGGTGGGCATGTTTAAGCATCTTCCCCTTTCTGCGCCTACTCAATTACTTTTTTAGATTCACCTTAAAGCAGCTTCCTCCCTCTAGGCTGGCTTGATATTCAACGCTGCCGCCGTGGTGCTCGGCGATGCGTTTCACTAAAGCCAAGCCTAGGCCATGGCCGCCTTTGCCTTCTGGTGTGCCGGGGGGGCGGTAAAAGGGCTCGAATAAATGGGGCTGGGCTGCTGCTGCAATGCCTTTGCCTTGGTCGCAAATAGAGAGACAAACGTTTCCTGCTGTTTGACTGATGTGAATACTCAATGGGGCAAGGCCATAGCGCGCGGCATTTTCTAATAGATTACGCACCAGTCGTTTTAATAGCCTTGGGTCAGCATCGATATAGGTGTTTTGGCCCTCTACGCTTGCTTGGTAAGGGGCGGCTTCAATTTGGCATAGTTCAAGTAGATTAATCGATTGAGTTTGTAAGCTAGTGGGCTTGGCATCTAGCCGGCTCATCAGCAAGATTTCTTCTACTAGCTCGTTCAGCTCATTAATATTTTGGCTTAATTCGGTTTGTAAATGCGCTGGGGCGTGTTCTCCTAAAAGCGTGGCTGCCATTTGTAAGCGGGCTAGTGGCGAGCGTAATTCATGCGAGGCGTGTGCAAGTAGGTTTTTGTGCGCATCCAGTAGCTCGGCAATTTGCTCGGCCGCGTGGTTAAAGCGGCTGGATAGTCTGGAAACTTCATCTTTGCCACGCACGGGTAAGCGGGCGGAAAAATCTCCTTCTGCCAGCGCATCCAGTTGGTTGGCCAAGGCCTCTAGGCGGCGGGTAAGCTTACGCGTCAGTGGCAACGCGCCAATGGCAACGGCCAGCGCCAGCAGGACAAAACTACCTAAGAGGCCAAAGTTTTTTTCGCGGTGGCGGGGTGGGGATAGGGTAAGCAGGCGCTGATCAGGCATGCGCAGCTGAATAAAGCGTGGTTTACGGCGTTCAGGCTCGTTTAAGGTGTCCCCTGTGCTGGCAATGAGTTGCCCATTGGCCGTATAAAAGCTGATGGGCACATCAAATTCCTGAGTGAGCTTGGTAAACGCAGTGGCTTGCTCGGCAATAGGGGCGCTGGCAGGTGGCAGTGCGGCGGCCAGCAGGTTGGCGGTGCCGTGGAGCAGACGCTTGGGAGGCGGATCGTCATGCAATTGGTAGAGCAGGCCTGCCAAGATGGCAAAGAGAGCGAGGCTACTGACCACGGTAAAGTAAATCTGCCAATAGAGCTTGTGCCGCACGGTGAGTCCTTGCTTTATGTTGGGAGCTTGGCGCTCTAAGGCTTAATCATCATTCTTAGCAAACACATAACCCACACCTCGCACGGTGATGATGCGCTTGGGCGATTTTGAATCGTCGCCCAGCGCTGCGCGGAGTTTGGAAATATGTACATCGATACTGCGATCAAAGGCTTCTAGTGCCTCACCACGCACTTGATCCATGATTTGCTCACGGCTCATCACCTTGCCAGCATGGCGGGCGAGGCACAGTAGCAGATCAAACTGATAGCTGGTGATATTGCAATCTTGCCCAGCCAGCTGCACGCTGCGGGCGCCTGGGTCTATCTCAATATTATTAAACCGTAAGCTGCCGTCAGAGGGCGTGCTATGGCGGCGCAAGATAGCGCGCAGCCTTGCCAGTAATTCTCTGGCATCAAAAGGCTTGGCCAAATAATCATCCGCACCCAGCTCTAAACCGACGATTCTATCGGTGACATCACCTCGGGCGGTGAGCATCAGTATGGGCAGCGGATGAATTTGGCGAATCTGCCGACATAAATCCAAGCCATCGGTGTCCGGCAGCATTAAGTCTAAAATCAGCGCCGAAAAATGCTGGCTGGCCAGCGCTGCCAAACCACTTTTACCGTCATCGCTAATCACCACACTAAACCCATGCTGGCGCAAGTATTCGGCCAGCATGGCGGTGAGACGTTGATCGTCGTCGATTAGTAAAAGTGATTTGCTCATGCGCTAAGTTCTTTATTTAGGTTGATGTTTATCACCACGATGGCCGCGGCGTTGTTCCATTTTTTCAACCAGCTTCAGTCTTTGCTCTGGCGTGAGGATACGGCTGGCTTCGGCCATAAGAGCGGTGAGTTTACGCGAAGAATCATCCATGGCCTTAATTTTAGCGGCGCGCAAGGTTTCAAGCTGTGCGGCATCCACGGTGCTTTGGCTAAATAATTTACGCAGCTCATCGTGATCATTTTTCATGGATTCACGTTGGATTTTCATCTCGGCAAAGGCTTGCTCGGCCAATGGCTTAAGTTGGCTTTTTTGTGCATCAGTAGCATTGATCTCTTGTAGCATTTTTTCTAAGCGGCCTTGCATCATTTTTTGCATTTGCTCAGGATTGCCGTGGCGCATTCCTGGGCCGCCACAATGATCGGGGGCTGCGGCATAGGCTAGGCCACCGAGTGAAAGACCGATCACGGTGATGATGGCGGCACGGCGATGACGGTGTTGGAATTTAGCTTTCAGTGCATCAAACATAATGGCTTCCTTGGGAATGAATAGGCTTGCAACACCTACAGAGTAGCCACCGGAGGTAAAGCGTTTGTGTGCTTTGTGTAAAGTTGTGTAAAGCATAAGCCGTGCAGACTCGGGTATCATTGCACCTACCGATTGATTGATCGTCATCAGCAGTGCCTGCCCACAGCTTTGTGCCCCAAAAGGGTGTTTGGCATTGCTTATAGCGGTGATCGCTATTCATTAATAAGGACACATCATGAAAGATTTACATACCAGCCAAGCTCCTGCCGCCATCGGCCCTTACGTTCAGGCTAAAGATATTGGCCAGCTCGTATTTACTTCTGGCCAGCTCCCTATCAATGTCGCCACAGGCGAGATGCCTGCTGCGCCGGGTGAGCAAGCGACACAATGCCTAGTGAATGCGGCGGCGATTATTGCAGAAGCGGGCTTGACTGCCGCTAATATCATTAAAACCACTGTTTTTGTTAAAGATTTAAATCATTTTGCTGAAATTAACGAAGCATATAGTCGCTTCTTTGAAGGCACCGGTAGCTACCCAGCTCGTAGCTGCGTAGAAGTTGCACGTTTGCCTAAAGACGCGTTGGTAGAAATTGAAGTGATTGCACTGCGTAGTTAAGCCATATTGGGTTTGCTAGCTCTTGATAGCAAACCCAACCTTTGATGTATAAAGCGGCTCGTCCTGATGCAGCTTATTCTTCCCACCCTCCGCCTAGCGCCATAAATACCGCAATCTGATTGCTGGCTAGGGCTGCGTTTGAGCTGGCGAGCGCGCTTTCTGCGCTGGCTAGGCTGCGATTGGCGTCTAGCATGGTAAGAAATGTAGTTTTACCTGCTTTATAGAGTTGCTGCGCTTGGCTGGCGGCCTCGGTACTGGCACCACGGGCTTTGATTAAGGCGGCGTTGCGATCAAGCTCTCGAGCGTAAAGGGTAAGGGCGCTTTCTACTTCGCGCAATGCGGTGAGCACGGTGGAATCAAATTTAGCTAAAGCCCCTTCCGCCCCTGCTGTGGCGGCGTTGATTCTGGCGCGGACGGCCCCAGTATTGGGGATGGTCCATGAAATCAGCGGGCCTATGCCCCAACGCATGGTGTTGTTATCACCCAATTGATCGAGTAGGCCGGTTGATCCGCCGCTTAATCCAATGCTGATAGTGGGATAAAGATCAGCGGTCACTACACCAATACGGGCCGTGGCCGCTGCTAGGCCGCGCTCGGCTTGGCGAATATCAGGGCGGCGGCGGAGTAGATCGCTGCCTTTGCCACTGGGAATGGTGCTACTTGCGAGCTGCGGCGTAGTGTTGCACTGCAAGACGGAAGGGGGGAGTACTTTTTCTATGGATTCAGGAACATGGCCGGTGAGTACCGCAAGCCGGTACATGGCGATGCGACGCTGGGCTTCTAAAGGCGGTAGCGCGGCTTGCAATTGGGCGAGTTGCCCGCGCGAGCGCACCACATCTAGCGAGGTTCCCCTGCCTGCTTTAAACAGCTTTTCATCTAAGCTCAGGCTCTGCTGCTGCAGGCTGACTGATTGCCCAGCCACTTGCAGCTGTTTGCCAAATGAGCAGATATCGGCGTAGGCGCGGGTGGTTTCGCCAGCGACCGAGACGCGGACTAAATCGTAAGCGGCTTTAGCGGCTTCGCTATCGGCTTGTGAAGCTTCAATACCACGACTAATTTTGCCGACCAGATCAAATTGGTAAGCCAAACTAACGCCGGTATCGTAGCTAAAGTCGTCTTCTAAAGCTTTGGGTGAACCTTTGGCTGCACCAGAAGCGCGACCATAGCCGGGCGCTGCATTCATGCTGATATTTGGAGATTGCAGGCTTTGTGCTTCACCCACTAAAGCGCGGCTGCGGGCTAGATTAGCCGCAGCTTGGCGCAGATCGGTGTTGGCCGCAAAGGCGTCTTCAAGCAATTTATTTAATGCAGGCTCACGGTAAAGCTGCCACCAGTTTTTGGGCAGGGGCTGCTCATTATCGCTGCTGATAAATGCGCCTTGTGCGCTGTTGGTATCAATTTTGCTGTCTGCAGGGCCTTGGTAATTAGGGCCAACGGCTGCACAGCCACCCAAGGCAATCAGCAGCAGAAGAGGTATTTTTTTAAACATAATGGCCTCTTAGCGCTTGGTACTAGGGGTGACGTTTACCGTGACGGTTTGCCCAGAAACCAGCCGCACATCTTCAGGAATTTTATCTAGCGCAACACGCACGGGGATACGCTGGGCTAAGCGCACCCAGTTAAATGTGGGGTTAATATTAGGTAATAGATTGCTACCGGTGCCGCGATCCCTATCGGTAATCCCTGCGGCAATGCTTTCTACATAGCCGGTGACAGCGGTTTTTTGGCCCATGATATTCATGGTTACGCTGTCATTTAGGTGGATTTTATCTAGCTTGGTTTCTTCAAAATAACCTTCCACATAGAAAGAATCACGGTCGAGTAGCGCCAGCATGGGCTTGCCAGCAGTGGCAAAACCGCCTTTTTGTAAATCTAAATTGGTCACCACGCCATTCACTGAGGCATAAATGCGCGAGCGGGCCAGATTGAGCTTTGCCACATCATGGTTAGCTACGGCCTGAGCCAGCGCGGCTTGTAGCGATTCAACTTTAGCCTGTGTCTGCTCAATGCTTTCTTGTGATAACAGCCCGCTGAGTGAGCGATTACGCTGGGCCTCACGCTCTGCTTGCTTTAAGGCGCTACGCTGGGCCAGCTCTGCTGCGGTAGCTTGGCGCAAGGAAAGCGTAAAGCGCTCTGTATCAATCTCAAATAAAAGATCGCCAGTTTTAACCTGCTGATTATCTTTTACTGCCACGGCGGTAATTTGGCCGCTAACATCGGGCGCCACTTGAATCACTTGCACGCGAACGCGGCCATTGCGTGTCCAAGGCTCAACTTCATAATAATTCCAAAGCCGCAGGCCGGTAAAAATAGCGGCGCTAACAATGGCGAGGGTGATCAGGATTTTAATCATTTTTTTCATTAACATTAACTCTTTGCAAGCGTTTGTATTAGGCCTAATAGCACGAGGTAAAGCGCAGTATCAAATAGCGCTGGATGCCATACCCAGTGATAAAAGCCCACACGTTTAAATATCCAGCGGCTAAGCCAGTAAGGAATAAAAGTAACAATGGTCAGTAGCAGTAGTTGTGGCACAAAGAGCCCAAATAGCTCAACTTCCATCATGATTTGGTCTCCTGATAAGGCGCTGCCTGCGGGAATAAATCACGACGTATTCCAACTAAGGCAGCAATTAAATTGAGTTGAATCGCCGCGCTAGGGGTGTTAATGGCGCCCTGTAATGTTTGATCTAATTGAGCCAATAAGGAGCGGCTAGCGGCTTGTGGGCGGTGTGAAAAATACTGCGATAACTGTGCGAGTAATGCTTTGATCTGCTCTGGAAGCTGCTCCTGATACTGAATCAGTACGGTCATTTCGTGACCAATACGTAAATCAATCAGCACATCGCTGGCAGGTTGGGTATCGGCCAGTAGCGCTAGGCGAGGAGCGAGCAAACCCAGCCTATCAATCATGCGGGCGGTAAATGCGGGTGAGGGTATGGCGGCGTGAGAGAGCTGGGCTAAATCTCGCCAGCCTGCCCGTAGCAGCCGGTTGACAATCCATTCGCTACTGAAAGAGCGAATCAAACTGGTTACAAATAAGGCACAGGCAATCCCTGTTAATTCCCCCACTTTATTATTTAAGAATGAATTCATATCGGCCATGGCCGTGTCTTGTAGGGCCAAGGTGCTGGCAATAATCAAAGTAATCATCAGAGCCGGAAATGCACTGGCTGGCCGCAGCATGAATACCCCCAAAATTAAAAATGTGGGGAACATCAAGAGCGCCAACATACCAAAACTGCTGGCGGCGGGCATAGCGGCTAGCAGATAAAAAGCCGAAATAGGGATCGTGGCAAAGCTTAAAATAAATGTGGCCTTAATGGCTGGGGCTGGGTCGTCCAAGGTGGCAAATAAGGAGCACGCTACCGCCGCCATCACGGGTGCCATCAGCCCTGATGGCCAAGCGCTGATAATCCAAAATGCACCACTTAATAGGATAGAAATAGCCGCGGTAAGCGCTGATCTAAACGCAATTCCCCTATCAAAATGCAGTGCTCTAATGCCGGTATGGCCCACGATCGTTTCAAGCTCGGCACTTAAAATCGATGAAGTTTGACCCATGCCATGGCGGATTTTTGCGGTATCACTCCAAGCTTGAATCAGCGCACTTAAACGGGCGGCTAGATTAATCAGCAGCATCTCTTGCCAATCTTCTTGGGGGGCAGGGGTGAGTGCTTTAAGCTGATCTTGTAATGCTTCGGCTTCTGCTGGATTTGCCCCAGCATCAATCCATGCCGCAATCCGTGCGAGTAACGCTTGCCAAGGTTCGGACAACTCACCCAAGCTGTGTAAGCGGTCTTCAATGGCGTAGAGCAGCGGCAGCATCAGCGCTAATTGATCACAGAGCGCATTCACTAAGCGTGCTGCCCAGCTTAGGCGTGAGGTGTCAAAGGGTAGGTGGGTGGCCAAAATACGCAGCTCAGATAAGGTGGCGGACATATTGCGCCGATCACTATCGGTATCTTGCACACGGTTTAAAGCATTTAGGGACCAAGCACTGGCTTTTTTACGGGCACCATCTATGCGGGCCAAAATGCTGGGGCCAACAGGGACGGGGAAAATCAAGCTATGAATCAGCGAGGCGCACACAATCCCCAGTGTGATTTCTTCGACACGGGCTAGCGCCACATCAAAAATCCCCGCTGGATTGCTGACGCTGGGAAAACCAATCAGCGCACAGGTGTAGCCTGCTAATAAGAATAAATAGCTACGTGGGGTGCGATCCAATAGTGAGATATAAATGCATAGGCCAATCCATAAGGCCAGTGCCAGCAAGAGTAATTCTGGGGCATTGACTAAGTTTGGCACCAAAAGCAAAGTCACTGCCGAGCCAATCAGCGTGCCTACCACGCGATAAACTGCTTTAGAGCGCACCGCACCAGAATAGGGGTTGGCAACGATATACACCGTAAGCATGGCCCAAAATGGCCGCTGTAAATCCATGCTAAAGGCGATATACAGCGCCAACATGGCGGCGGCAAAGGTTTTAAGCGAAAAAGCAAGCTCGCCAAAAGTAGGCAGCTTCACTTGGCACCTGCGGCTAAAAATTGCTCTAACGAGCCTTGTAGGCGGCCAAAAACGTGTTGGCAAGTTTGCATTTCCTCAATAGAAATGTCGGCAAAAACCTGTGCTCTTAGCTCGGCCAGCACAGCTTCAACTTTACCTGCATGCTTGCGGCCTTCATCGGTTAGGCAAAGATTTTTGGCGCGTCTATCGTGCGTATCTTCGCTGCGTAAAACCAATTGATCGGCCACGAGGCGATCAATCACGCGGATTAAAGAAGCCGCTTCAATCCCTACCATTTCGGCCAATACCCCATGGCGAATGCCTGCTTCGCTGCGGCCTATCAGCACCAAGGGCCAAGCACCGGCTAAGGTTAAATCATGGCGATGCGCGCATTGATCGACGGCGCGGCGATACAGCCGCGACAGCAGAGTAAGATCGCTAGCGAGCGCAATACTTAATTGGGTTCTGATCGGATCCATATACCTCCCATAGCTAATAGTTAGCATGGTAACTATTTTAGTGTCAGCTTGCACCCTTACTATTGCCATGTTTTATCGTATTCACTTAAATATACTGACTTGAGTTGGAGTTAATAACATTGCGTCCTTGCATGAAATGCTTTCTCTTTATGCTGCAATATGGACATAATCCGGTAAGTTATCTTCTCGTCATAAACCGCTCATTATCGATGGAAACTATGAAGCCACCTCGCCTTACGTTTTTAAGCTTAGCCCTCACTTTTGCTTTCCTCCCTACAATCAGCCCTGCGGCAGCCAAGCCACAAGCCAGCTCGCAAGCGGTGGTAGCAGGGATCAAGCTGATTCGTACCGTAGAAGGGATTCAGGAATATCAATTAGATAATGGTCTTAAAGTATTACTGGTGCCAGATGCTAGTAAGCCAGTGACTACGGTGAATATCACTTATCGGGTGGGTTCAAAGCACGAAAACTATGGCGAAACGGGCATGGCCCATCTGCTAGAACATCTGATGTTTAAGGGTAGTAAGGCGCATCCAAGATTGTGGGAAGAAATGAGCCAGCGTGGCGTGCAGTTTAATGGCACCACTTGGCTTGATCGCACCAATTACTATGAAACGTTCGCGGCAAAGCCAGAGACTTTGGAGTGGGCGATCTCGATGGAAGCGGATCGGATGGTGAATTCGCGCATCTCTGGCGACGATCTAAAAACCGAGTTTTCTGTTGTTCGTAATGAAATGGAAAAAAACGAAAATTCGCCTTCACGCGTGCTTATCCAACGCGTGCTGTCGGCGGCGTATCAGTGGCATAACTACGGTAAAGATACGATTGGTGCACGTACCGACGTAGAAAACGTCAGTATTCCACGCTTGCAAGATTTTTGGCGCAAATATTATCAGCCCGATAACGCGGTACTGGTGGTGGCAGGCTCGTTTGATACCGCCCAAACGCTGAAGCTAATTGAAAAGAAATTTGGCGTGATTCCACGGCCTAAACGCGTTATTGAAGCCACTTACACCCTAGACCCTGTACAAGATGGTGAACGTAGCGTGGTGGTGCGTCGTGTGGGCGATAGTCAGTTTGTGGCGGCTACCTATCATACCGTGCCCGCTGCTCATCCTGATTACGCGGCTTTTGAAGCGCTGCAAGTGATTTTGGGTGATACACCAAATGGCCGTTTATATAAATCGCTGGTAGAAAGTAAATTAGGCACGGGCGTATTTTCATGGTCGGCTAATTTAGAAGAACCAGGTTTTATCATGTTTGGCACGGAGCTACGCAGTGAGCAAAATATTGTTTTTGCAACCGAGCTAAAAAACGATCAAACCATCGCGATGGCTAAAAAAGTATTAATCAATACCGTCGAAGATTTAGCCACTAATCCGATTAGCGATGAAGAACTAAGCCGCGCCAAGGCCAAAATTGATAGCGATATGGCCAAAGTATTTAATAGCCCAGAACAATTGGGCGTGGCTTTATCGGATCATATTGGTAATGGCGATTGGCGTTTGTTATTGCTATTAAGAGATCGCATTAAAGCCCTGACTAAAGCTGATGTGCAACGCGTCGCGCAAACTTGGTTAAAAGCCAGCAATCGCACTATCGGCGAGTTTATTCCAGAAGCCGATCCGCAGCGTGCACCGAAACCCGCTAAGGTGGATTTGGCCGCGCAATTGCAGCAGTTTAAACCGGGTATTGCCGTGGCAGCAGGCGAGAGCTTTGTGGCTACGCCAGAGAATATCGATAAGCGCACGCATAGTGGCCAATTTGCCAATGGTATGAAATACGCTTTCTTACCTAAAACCACGCGGGGTAATACGGTTTCGGCCAGCTTATCTTTTAATATGGGCAATGAAAGTAATTTAAAAAATAAGGCCATGATTGCGGGCTTAACCGCAGAAATGCTGGATCGTGGTACTAAAAAGCTCACCAGCAAGCAGTTTTCTGAGCAATTAGATCAGCTGCAAGCCAAATTGCAAATTAATGGCGATGTGAATCATTTATCTGTTTATGTAGAAACGATAAAGGATAAATTGCCTAAAGTATTGGATTTAGTTAACGATGCTTTGCGTCAGCCTGCGTTTGATGAAGCAGAGTTTGCGCTGCTGATTAATCAAGAATTGGCTCAGCTAGAATCTTCACGCAAGGAGCCGCAGCCAATTGCTTCTGACTTACTGAGCTCGCACTTAAACACTTGGCCAGTTGGCGATCCACGCGCTTATATCTCAATTGAGCAACGTATTACGCAATTGAAAAGCATTAAATTGGCGGAGCTTAAATCGTTCTGGCAAGAGTACTACGGTGCGAATCATGCTGAAGTTGCCGTGGTGGGCGATTTTGACGAGGTGGTGATTAAGGCACAATTGGCCGAGCAATATGGTAATTGGCAAGCCAAGCAAGATTACGCACGGCTAAGCAAGCCTTTTCAGGGGAATAAGCCGCTGGATATCAAACAGCAAACCCCTGATAAAGCCAATGCCTTTTTTGTGGGCCGTTTAGCATTGCCGGTTGGTGATCAGCACGCTGATTATCCTGCTTTAGTGTTAGCTAATTACTTATTAGGCGGCAGCATGAATTCCAGAATATTGGAACGCATTCGCCAGAAAGATGGAATTAGCTATGGTGGCGGCTCTAGATTGCAAGCCTCTGCTACCGATGAATCGGGAAGCTTTGTGACTTACGCTATTTACGCCCCAGAAAATCGTGCCAAGTTAGAAACGGGGATGCGTGAAGAAATCGCTAAAGCGCGCCAAGAAGGCTTTAAGGATGAAGAGGTAAAATTAGGTAAAGAGAGTTTCTTGCAGCAAGTGCAATTAGCCCGTACTCAGGATGGAAGCCTTGCTGGTGCATTGAGCAGTAATCTATACCTTGGCCGAACTATGCAATTTAGCGCTGAGTTTGAAGCAAAAATTGCCGCACTAACACCGGAGAAAATCAAAGCCGTGATGGTGAAATACCTCGATCCAGCACAGCTTTCTGTAGTTTATGCAGGTGATTTTGCGAAGAAGTAATTGATGTTAATTAGGGCGGGTTAGCGAGGTGCTTTTTACCTAGCGTAACTCGCCCTAAGCCTGTTTTATTAAGCTTTTATCCGGCATCTCTCAGCAGCACCATGGGTGATGTTCTGCTGATTTTATGTAAGCGTCTGAGTACGGCTAATCCAGTGATGATGGCTCCTGTAATCAAGCTGGAAAAAGGCAGCCAATAGTTGAAGGCCACGGGTAGCTCTAGTAATTCTTGGCCAATGACTACGCCGCCGATACTGGCCATTAATCCGGCAATTAGCCCTGCAATACTGCCAAGCAGCAGGCTTTCGGCCAGCCATAGATTGCGCAGCTTTTTAGATGTTGCCCCCAGCGCCCGCAAGATGGCGGCCTCGCGGCTACGTTCGGCTTCGGTGGTGTCCAGCGCGGCAAATAGCACCGTGATACCGGCGGCGATGCAGAATATAAACACCAGCCTTAATGCCGCAGCAGATAAATCTAAAATGCGCCGCACTTCAGTGAGCACTTGGCCAACGTCGATAATGGTGACATTCGGTAGGGCTTGCACCAGCTCTGGCACTCGCTTTTTGTCTGCCTCGCTTAAATAAAAGCTGCTGATGAGGCTGGCGGGCAGCTCGGCCACCAGCGACTTGCTGGCCACAACAAAGAAATTCACCTTAAACGAATCCCAATTAACCTCGCGTAGATTCATCACTGGAGCCGTGATGGTGGTGCCTGCAATATCAAAGCTCAGCACATCGCCAATCTTGATGTTTAAGGTTTTAGCCAGCCCCGCCTCTACCGAAAAACCGGGCTGCGTTTCAGTTAATGGTTTCCCCGCTGTGATGCGGTTGTCGGCGTTTAAGCTATCGCCCCAAGATAGATTGAATTCTCGTTCGGCGAGGCGCTGAGCATTTTCTTCTTTAAACGCTTGCGGCTTAACCACGGTTTTATTTTGCATCGTCCAGCGGCCACGAATCATGCTGTGCAGGGCGGGGGGAGCAAGCTGCTTATCGCTGAATACTTGCTCAAAACGCAAAGCCTGCTCGGGTTGGATATTAACGGCAAAATGATTCGGCGCATTAGCAGGAATACGGCCTTCCCATGCTTTAAGCAGATCGCCTTCTACCACTGTAAGTAGCCAAATACCTAAAAGACCAATTGCGAGCGCACCTAGTTGGGTAAAGGCTAGAGAGGGGCGGCGTAATAATTGGCGCAAGGCTAGCTGGAGCGGGTGCTCTGGCAGGATGCGCGGCAACAGCCACAGCAGGGCTAGGCCACATCCCCCCGCCAGCAGCAAAGTGGCAGCAATGCCACCGCCTACCATTAGGGCAAGTTTGGCCTCGCTGGCAATCCACCACAGCAAAAGCATCAGCGCGAGCAGCGTTAAAGCCCATTGTAAAATCAGGCTGGCTTTAGGCTCTAATTCATGGCGCAGCACCCGCAGTGGTGGGGTGTTGGCTAGCGCCAGCAACATAGGTCCAGCACTGCCCATTAGTAGAACCAAGCCAAGCAGCGAGGCCATCAGCCAAGGCAATACACTACCAGCAGGTAAAGCTGCGGGTAGGCGATCTTGAATACTGAACACCAGCAAGCTTTGTGCGCCCCAGCCGAGCAGGCCACCAAGCAGGCTGGCCGCTAACGTCAGCAGGGCAAGTTGCGATAACAGCAAAGTGCGCACTGTGGCGCGGCTTGCTCCTAGCGTGCGCAGCAGCGCCACGGTATCAAAATGACGGCTGGCAAAGCGCCGTGCTGCCAACAAAATCGCCATGGCGGCTAAGCAGCCTGCTAGCAAAGATGTCAGGCGTAAAAAGCGCTCGGCACGTTCTAAAGCGGTTTTTACTTCGGGGCGGGCGTCTTTAACGTCTTCTAGTTTTTCGCCACGGCCAAGCTTAGGCTGCATCGTCTTATGCCAGATGGCTACGGTGGCGGGCGGGCCAGCTACCAGTAGGCGATATTTTACTCGGCTGCCAAAACCTAATAAGCCACTGGCGGCTAAATCTTGATGATTAATCATGAGCCGAGGCTGAATGCCAGAAAAATCCATTGCTGCATCGGGTTCGCGCTCAATCAGCCCCGCCAGTTTTAGCTTGAGTTGGCCGATTTCTATTTCATCCCCCATTTGCAGTTTTAAAGTAGCCGCCAGCCGCGCATCGGCAAATGCCGTTCCCGCTTGCGGCGCCGTAGAAGCATGGCCGTCAGGCGCAAGCTTGAGTAAGCCGCGCAGCGGATAGGCATGGCTGACTGCCTTCACCGACGACAGCATTACCTGGCCATTAAAGCCCGCCATGCTCGGAAAAACCGCTGTTTCTGCCGTCGTTAAACCCCGCGCCTCAGCAGCCTGCTTAAAATCAGCAGCCAGTGGATGATCTGAGCTAATGACCGCATCGGCTGCCAGTAAATTATTGGCCTCTAGCGACAGCAGCTGCTCCATGCGGCCAGCCAACAGCCCTACGGCTGTCAGCGCCGCAATTGCAATAATCAACGCCGCCAGCAAAGTACGATATTCGCCAGCCTGAAAACTGCGATAAAACAAACGCCAGCTGAGTTTATTCATGGGGATGGGTCACTTTTGAGTACTTATTAGGCGGGTAAAATGTTTGATCCTGCCCACGCGTAGAGAATTGTGCTGAGCGTGTGGGCACGGGTACCCACCCTACATATTGGTGGATTACCTTGAATAGATTGCCACGGCTGCGTGGGCATAAAGCCCATCCAAGAAGATTGCGGATTATGCTCACGCCGTTTCGCCGCTAAATTCAAGCTGTGTTCCTGCCGATAGCCGTAAGCGCCAGTTGCATCGGGCGGCGAGTTTTTCGTCGTGGGTAACCAGCACTAGTGTGGCCTTGCTTTCGCTATTGAGCTTAAATAAGAGATCGGCAATTGCCTCGCCCGTGGCGGCGTCTAGGCTGCCAGTTGGCTCATCGGCAAATAAGATTTTGGGGTTGGCAGCAAAAGCGCGGGCAAGGGCGACGCGTTGCTGCTCGCCGCCGGATAATTGCCGAGGTGTATGCCCTAAGCGATGGCTAAGGCCAACGCGCTCTAGCCATATTTTTGCCTGTGCGCTGGCATCTTTTCGGCCCGCTAACTCCAGCGGCAGCATGGTGTTTTCTAGGGCGGTTAACTCGGGTAAAAGCTGAAACGATTGAAATACAAAGCCAGAGATCTGCCCGCGTAGCTGAGCACGCTGGTCTTCGTTTAAGCGGCTTAAATCCTGGCCTGCCAGCATAATTTGCCCACGCGATGCATCATCCAGCCCCGCTAATAGCGCCAGTAGCGTGGATTTACCTGAGCCGGAGCTGCCAACAATTGCAAGGCTGGCTCCCGCTGGTAGTGAAAACTCAATATCATGTAAGAGATCAAGCTTTTCTACTGCGGTGAGGACTGTTTTACCAAGGCCGCGTACCGACAGCATTATTTCTGAGGAGTGGGTCATGCGTTCTCTCTTATTAGGGCTTTGCTGCTTGCTGAGTACTCAAGCGCAAGCAGCAAATATTCTAGTGTTTGGCGACAGCTTATCGGCTGGTTATGGCATTGCGGCAAGTAAAGCTTGGCCAGCACTGTTAGATAAAGACTTAGTTGCGCGTGGTAAACCTTGGCGAGTGATTAATGCCAGTGTGTCAGGAGAAACGACCGCTGGTGGGCTAACAAGGTTCCCGCAGGCTTTAAAAACACATCAGGCTAAAGTAGTGGTGCTGCAATTAGGTGCCAACGATGGCTTACGCGGCTTACCGCTCGCTGCCATGGAAAAAAACCTAGCCAGCATGATTAAACTGGCCCAAGCCAGCGGCGCTAAAGTACATCTGATCGGCATGCAAATGCCGCCTAATTACGGCGCAGCCTATACCCAAGGCTTTGCCGCGATTTATCCGCGATTAGCCAAGCAATACCGTAGTAGTTTAACGCCTTTTTTACTGGCACCTGTCATCAAAAATATCGAGCTCTTTCAGGCAGATCAGTTGCATCCCAAAGCTGAGGCGCAGCCGCTGTTGATGAAGATGGTGGAAAAGGATATGGCTAAGTTGCTTTAGGCTGGGTCTTAAAGGAGCTGGCTTCAATGTAAAAAGGGCAAAGCCTTAAATAGACTTTGCCCTTTTAATTTTAAACTCGCTGATTAAAACTTGTAATTAGCCTTGGCGTACCAGCTGCGGCCATGTGGGTCTGTGTATTTAGGATCGAAACCCACTTGAAAGTGATCGGCCTGATTGGTGAAAGGCGGATCGGTATCAAACAGGTTTTTAACCCCTAAAGTCAGCTCGATATTTTTGGTACGGTATGTACCTTGTAGGCCCCAAGTGCTATAAGCCTCAACGGTACGGTTGACTTGAGATTCAGCGCCGGTTTTAGGGTCTACGTATGTGACTTGATTTTGGTCGATATAGCTGGATGTCAGGTTATTGGTCAGTGCAGCACCCCATTCAGCCATATTCCAAGACAGCGTTAGATTGTGTCTCCAACGTGGGTTCATGCCAAGGTCGATATATTGACCAACGCTATCAAAGAAAGCGCCGTCTTTTTCACGCTGATACTCGTTGGTGATGGTGTAAGTGCCTTCTACGCCGAGGCGGAAAGTACCGTATTCTGTTTTAGGTGTTGCAGCCAGAAACGATACATCAAGACCGTCGGTGCGTAATTCACCCAGATTTTGTGATTTGGAATCCACATAGTCGATCAAGCCTGGCAAGCCCGCTGCAATATCCGCTGCGGTTCGTGCTTTGCGAATCACTTTATCTTTATATTTAGCGTAGTCACCAAAGATGGTGGAATCGGATATTGAATCAATCCGATCTTTAATATTGATATTCCAGTAATCAACACCTAAGGAGATATTTTTAACTGGCTCAATTAAAAAGCCAAAGGTGTAATTGGTGGATAATTCAGGTGTCAGTGATTTATTGCCGCCTTGCACTAGATTTAATTGCAAATTGCAATCCAGTGGGCTCTTGGTTGCCGCGCAGCGCTCAGGGTCATTGTAATTTGGCCCAGTGTTGGTTTTGCTGCTTGGGCGGTTTAAATCATCCAGCGTAGGGGCGTGATAACCCGTGCTGATCGAGCCGCGTAACACCAATTCATCGATGGGCTGATAGCGGAAGCTGATTTTAGGATTGGTGGTGCCGCCCATATCGTCATAATGGTCATAACGAAGCGCTGCTTGTAATTCCAAGTTTTTAAGAATGGGTACGACCATTTCGGCAAAACCTGCATACACCAAGCGCTCACCATTGGTGGCTTGGCGATTACCGCCACCACCTAAGATATCGCCACTGGATAAAATAGCTTCAGGGGTATACGTATAGCTTTCTTTACGCACATCACCACCAAAGGCAAAGCCGACTTTACCCGCGTCTAATTGATAAATTTCTTTAGAGAATTGAACGTCGGCTGATTTATTGCTGGTTTCACCGCTTTGTACTTTGCCGGTGATTTTTGTGGCTTCTAATGCGGCTTTACCTGCGGCGTCTTGCGGGCCAAATGGGTTAATCACACCGCTTAGCATTGCTGGCAGGAGCTTGCTTTCGTATACCCAGCCATTGGTATATTTATCTTCGGTTTTATTCAGTGCATAAACCAAGGCAGTGCGGTAATCCCAGCCTGCTACTTCACCTTCTGCACCTACAATAAAGCGGTGCTGATCTGATGTTGCCTCGTTTTCACGTGCACCTGCATCAATGCCGCGCCATTGCAGTTTTAAATTGCCAAGTGTGCCTTTATAAGGATCATATTTGCCATTGGCAGGGTAAAGTAAATCATCGCCATTAAAGGTGGTGGCGCTGGAAACGGGTACAGGGGATGAAGAATAAGTTCCTACATTGCGGGTAAAAAGGTAATCCGCAAAGACTTGGGTACTGTCGTTAATTTTTAAAGTGCCTTTGCTATAGAAGGAAAGGCGCTCTTGCGGTGAAACAATATCAATAATGCTGGCGTAATCAAAACGGCAATTACCGCCAGTGGCAAAACCTGGGGCAGCCACGGGAATGGAGCGGGGCTGATCGCAGCCGGTTAAATAGCCCACATTAACTGGCTTGCCGCCTGGGCCATTTAAAATGGTGGCAGGGAAGGTATTACCTGATGTTTTATTGACTTCTTTATCAGGGATATAAGATGTTTTGGAGTAGCTACGATCTTTAGCGGCTAGGGCTTCTTGCTTGGATACATCCAGCGCCATAAAGACGTTGTAATTGTCTTCGTCTAGGTTACCAAAGCCAAAGCTAAAGTTCGCTTTTTTGACTTCGCCGCCACCGTCAAACGTCTGCTCAACGCTACCGCCGATTTCTGCGCCAACAAAATTTTTCTTTAAAATAAAGTTCATTACGCCGCCGATTGCATCGGTGCCGTAAACCGCAGAAGCGCCATCTTTTACAATTTCAACCCGGTCCACTGCGCCCAGCGGGATTGAGTTCAAATCAACCCCCGAGCTATCAAAAGCGTAGTTGGCCATGCGGCGGCCATTGACTAAAATCAGCGTTTTGGATGTGCCAAGGCCGCGTAAGTTAGCGCCAGAAAAGCCTGGCTTACCAGAATCACCTACGGCCTGAGCCTGCGCGTAGCCATTATTGCTGGATGCTAGATTGTCTACCAGCTCGGCCACGGTAGTAGCGCCGGTTTTGGCAATTTCTTGTTTTCCCAGTACTTGGACTGGTGTTGCGCCAACTTTGTTAGCGCGTTTGATATTGGAACCGGTAACTTCAACCCGTTCAACTTTATTAACGGTATCCGCGGCTTGCGCATGGATCATTGCGCCGGCACCGATCATTGCAATAGCAATGCTGAGTCGCTTCATCTTCATTGGATGTCCCCTTAGGTTAGATGCCTTGGTATCTGCTTGGCAGTGTCAAGACCGCTGCTAGGGAAAAATTAGCATTTGTTATTATTTACAATGTAACGAAATGTAACCACTTCACTCTCTTTGGTGTAATCCTAGCAAGGAAGCGCTGAGCAATTAAATGACAAGGAGATATATGGGTAACGCTAAAAAGTATAAGTAATCTAATTGAAAGTAAATGTTAAATAGCTGCTGTTTAAAAAATTTAAAATGGCTATTTTATTAAAAAAAACCTTTTGAAATAAGGCTTAATTGATGGTTTGTTAAGTTCAGATCAATCGCGGTTCACTTGGGTTTGTCTGTAAGTTTTTTGAAATTTTTATATTGCATTGCGTCAGAGTAGTGGTTTTCCCATGTGAATTTTAAGAAATTTATATGGCGCATTTAAAGGGTATATTTGTTTTTTTGTGCTAAATAAATCTACTTTATTGGCATTAAATTGATGCGTTATACCTATCTAAAATATTGAAACTATTTTTTTTAGCTTAGGTTTGTAGGTGGAATTGTGTGTTTTTTACACCACACTACAGCGGTAAATTGCAGGGTATTAAATAAAACAGAAATATATGCATCGATTGCCTGTGGCATATCGGCATATTCTGCCGCGGGCTATAAATGGCCAAGTCTGCCTTAAAGATGAAAATAGTTTTTATTTAGCCATTGCTTACTGCTGGCTTTGCCATGCAAAGCGAAATAGGAATAGCAACTCACCTTGCCAAAAAAGGAGGGGGCAATCGGCATTGCTCTAGTGCAATGTTTCTAGATATATGTGATAAATCAGTATGAAAGAGTATTGCGCCCCTCGATATAGGCAGGGTAAAAATAGAGATGTTTATTGAGCTCTACTGAGAAAATGCCTTGGAACTTTTCATATCAAATCAAGAATTAGCCGCGCTAGAGCCTCAGCTGAGCGGCCTACTTGGCAAGGCAAGGCTGGCCATGCTGGTACGTATGGCTTGGCATCAGCGGCAGCGAAATTGTGCGCTGGCTTTGGCGCTAGCAGATGAGGCTGAGTTGTTGCTTGGCTTAGCTGAGGAGCGTGAGGCTCAGCAATGGTTTGCGCGGCTGTTGTTGCTACGAGCAGAAGTCAAAATGCTTTTTTCTGATTTTGATGGGGCATTGCCGCTGATTGCTGCCGCCCAAGCTATTTTTGAAAATACTCAAGATACGCTGGGGCGGGGCGACGCGGCTTGGTTAGAAGCGTATGTGTTTAATGATCGAGGCCAGAGCCAGGCCACAGAGTGCTGTTTGCTGGTGGCCAGTGATGCTTATCGTTTGCTTGATGATGCGCTGCGTTTGCAAATGGTTGAGGCACGCCGCTTACTCTATGGGGTGTTTCGTGATCCTAGTACTGCTGGGGCTGCGCTACAGCGTGCTTTTCCAGAACCACAAAGCTACGCCTCCCCACTGTTTAGTTTTATCGCTGCGGCTAAAGGGCTGGTCGCAATTTTAACTAACTCGCCTAGTGCGGCAATTAAGTATTTTTTGCAGGCCTATGAGGCGGCACTTGATAGCGGGCAGTTGAGAAGCGCCTTGGTGTCGGCAAATAATATTGCAGATTCATTCGATCAATTAGGCGATCAAGAAACCGCACTTGAATGGGTAGAGCGGGCGATGTGTTTGGCACGATCGACAGGCTGGCCTGTGAGTATGGGAGCATGCAAATTAGTTGCCGCAGGCATTATGCGTAAGTTAGAAAAATACGATGAGGCACGCGCATGCTTACAAGGTGGCTTATTGCAGATGGAGCATTTGGCAAATACCAGAAATTATAGTTTGGCACTGGATGGGCTGGGCCTGCTTGAGCTGGATGTGGGCAATATTGAGGCCGGTTTAAGTTGGTTTGAAAAGTTAGAAGCGCATGAGCAATCACGTATTTCGCCAGACATACTTGGGCTTGCATGGCGGGGGCAGGCTAGTGCGCTATTTAAATTGGGCCGCTTAGACGAGGCTCGCAGCAAGGCGGAGGCCACTTTGCAATTGGCCATTGAGCGTGGTAATGCCGATGTGCAGATTAAGGCCTTATGGGTGCTGGCACAAATCTATACTCAGGCTGATTTACCCGCACCCATCGGCATGACTAAGCCAAGCGCTAGCTTGCATTATCTACACCAAGCGCTGGATGTGGCGACTCGGATTGAGAGTTATGCAATCTCCCCTGAATTATTTACCCAAATTGCGGCGGCCTATGCCGTATGTGGTGACTACCCTGCGGCCTATGATTACAGCCTGACTGCGGCGGCTATTTATAAAAAAACGCATTCAATTGAAGTAGAAAAGCGTGCCTTGGCCATGCAAATTCGCCATGAGGTAGAGCGTGCACATGCCGAAACCGCCCACCATCGGCAAATTGCTGCTGCGCTGCAAGAAACCAGCGCCACCTTAGAAGTGCTGGGGCAAATTGGCCGAGAGATCACCGCAAATCTGAATGCCCATGCCGTGTTTACCGCCTTGCATCGTCATGTGTCTCAGTTGCTAGATGTCAGTAGCTTTGTGGTATTTTTATTAGATGACCATGAGCCGGTCTTACATTTTGTGTTTGGCATGGAAAGCGAGCAGCTGATCTATGGTGAAAAAACGCCTTTAGCCCACCCTAGCTCTAAGGCGGCGCGTTGCGCGCGGGAAAAACAGGTGCAGCTCGTGCATTTAGAGCCAGATCATCAAGACGCCACGCTGATTCCAGGTACGGTGGCCACGATGAGCTTATTGTTTGCGCCACTGATGGTGGGGGAGCGCTTGCTGGGGGTGATGTCGATTCAAACACCCACTCTGCATGCTTATGGTGAACGCGAGTTATCCATCTTTCTTGCGCTTTGCGCTTACGGGGCGATTGCGCTCGATAATGCGGCGGCCTATGCGGCGGCTGAAGCCTCGCAAAGCTTGGCTGATCGCGCACTCAGTGATTTGCGCCAAACGCAGGGCGAGTTGATTCAAAGAGAAAAACTTGCCTCGCTTGGCTCTCTTGTGGCTGGGGTGGCGCATGAGCTGAATACCCCGATCGGCAATAGCTTATTAGTAGCCAGCACCATTAGCGATGATAGTGAGCGATTCTTGCGACAAATCAAGCAAGGTGGCGTGCGCCGCTCTGATTTAGAGCGTTATTGCCAGAGCGCCGAAGAATCATCGAGCCTATTAATCCGTTGTTTACAAAAAGCCGCTGGCTTGATTACTAGCTTTAAGCAGCTTGCCGTCGATCAAACGTCGGATCAGCAGCGATCATTTGATTTACGTACCGAATGCGAAGACGTGGCGCTGATGCTAGGCAGCCGTATTCGCGGCGCAGGCCACGAGCTAAAGCTGGATATTGCTGACGGCCTGCAAATGAATAGCTATCCTGGCGCATTTGGCCAAGTGCTGAGTAATCTGATTATCAACGCCATTGTGCATGGCTTAGAAGGGCGTAAGCATGGTTTGATGAGCATACAAGCTAATGCCCTCAATGAAAGCCACGTTAAAGTAATCTTTAAAGACAATGGCCGTGGTATCAGTAGTGATCATATTGATCGTATCTTTGAGCCATTTTTTACCACGCAACTAGGGCAGGGCGGCAGTGGCCTAGGTTTACACATTAGCTACAACATTATTTACTCGGTGCTAGGTGGCAGCATCAGCGTGATCAGCCCAGAAGGCGAAGGGGCCATCTTTGAAATGATTCTGCCGTTTGTGGCTCAAGCTTCACCAAGCTAAGCCTAAAAATAAGGGCTTGTTTGCATAAACTCCACATCTACCCTTTCCCTTACGCCACTTATGCCCTAAAGTAGCGTTCAATCGAACGATCGTTCAAAGATATGGATCTGGCTGCGCTACCTGAAGCACTTAAAACTCGTCTCACCAAATTAGGGCTGTTGCGCCCGTTTGATCTGGTGCTGCATCTGCCCTTGCGCTACGAAGACGAAACCCACCTTTACCCCATGGTGGATGCGCCGATGGGGCAAGCGGTGTTGCTAGAGGGCACGGTTGAATCCTGCGAGGTGCAATATAAGCCGCGTAAACAGCTGATTGCTCGGGTAAGCGATGCATCAGGAACCATCTCGGTGCGCTTGCTTAATTTTTATCCCAGCGTAGCCAAGCAGCTGGCGGTGGGTAAAACGGTGCGTCTCTATGGTGAGATCCGCCGTGGATTTTTGGGCGATGAAATGGTGCACCCCAAAATACGCGCCGCCAATGAACAGGGCCTGAACGAAGCACTGACGCCCATTTACCCAACAACGGCAGGATTAAACCAGCTGCAATTGGCAAAGCTGATCCGCTTAGCTTTAAAGCATTGCAACTTAGCCGACACCCTGCCGGAGCGAATACTTGGGCCGCTTGATCTGCCGGATTTTTCATCCAGCGTGCAGCTATTACATGCACCCACGCCAGATATTCCGAATATCTTATTGACCGAGCGCACCCACCCCGCTTGGCAGCGGCTGAAGTTTGACGAGCTGCTGGCCCAGCAGCTCAGCCTGCGCACGGCCCATGCCGCAAGGCGCGAGCGTACCGCACCGGTGATTGCGCCCAAAGGCGAGCTGGCGGCAAGTTTGCTGGCGAGTTTGCCGTTTACCTTGACCGGTGCTCAGGGCAAAGTTTTAAAAGAAATTACCCATGATTTAAACCAGCCTCACCCTATGCAGCGGCTGTTGCAAGGCGATGTCGGCTCGGGCAAAACCATTGTGGCGGCGTTGGCGGCGTGTCAGGCGATTGAATCGGGCTATCAGGTGGCACTGATGGCCCCGACCGAGATTCTGGCCGAGCAGCATTTTAATAAATTATCCGCATGGTTTGCGCCGCTGGGCATCAAGGTGGTGTGGCTGGCTGGCTCTTTGGGGGCAAAAGCCAAGCGGCTAGCGATTGAAGACGCCGCACTGGGCACTGCGCCGCTGGTGGTGGGAACGCACGCCATCTTTCAGGCCAGCGTCACCTTTGCTAAGTTAGGGCTGGCGATTGTGGATGAGCAGCATCGCTTTGGTGTGGCGCAAAGGCTGGCGCTGCGTGAAAAAGGCGGCAGCCCACATCAGTTGATGATGAGCGCCACGCCGATCCCACGCACGCTCGCCATGAGCTACTACGCCGATCTGGATGTGAGCGTGATTGACGAGCTGCCACCGGGCCGCACCCCGATTGTCACCAAGTTAATCAGCGATGCACGCCGCGATGAAATCATTCAGCGTATCGCTGCCAAGGTAGAAGAAGGCCGTCAGGTGTATTGGGTCTGCCCGCTCATTGAGGAATCTGAAGCGCTGCAATTGCAAACCGCCGTGGATACCCATCAGCAATTATCCGAAGAGCTAGAAGATATCGCAGTAGGTCTTGTGCATGGGCGAATGAAAACCGCTGAAAAAGCCGAGGTGATGGCGGCGTTTTTAAGAAACGAAGTGCAGGTGCTAGTGGCCACCACGGTGATTGAAGTGGGCGTAGATGTGCCGAATGCCAGCCTGATGGTGATTGAGCACGCCGAGCGTATGGGCTTGTCGCAATTGCACCAGTTGCGTGGCCGAGTAGGGCGGGGCGCGCACGCATCGCTGTGTGTCTTGCTTTATACCACTCCGCTGGGCGAACTAGCTAAGGCGCGCTTACGGGTGATTTATGAAAATACCGACGGCTTTGAAATTGCCCGTCAGGATATGGAAATCCGCGGGCCGGGCGAGCTGGCTGGGGTAAGGCAATCCGGCGTACCGATGCTGCGCTTTGCCGATTTAGAAAAAGACGCCGATTTACTCGAAGAAGCCCGTCTGGTTGCAGAAGATTTACTGGCAAACGATGCCGCTACCGCATTAGTGCATCTGGATAGATGGCTACCTGGGCGGGAGATGTTGTTGAAAGTGTAAGCTGGGCATCCAAATAAATGTATTAGCCCTCATGAGGCGCAGATCAAAGATCTCTTTGTGTCTTCTCTTTGGTTTACGGTAGAGGATAAAACGCAAGTATTTGCTGTATTTAATTTAGCAGCAGAGCTGCAATATTTTGGATCGCTGTTTTTGGAATAACGAGAAGGGCGGGGAGTTGTTGGGTAAATTTCGCTGGGTGATTGCCCTTAATGTGCTTTTAAAGTGCGAATCGCAGTGGCCTTAAATTCAGCAAAATCCATACACTCCAGCAAACGCGCGCTGGCGCATTCCCTAATTAAAGAGATAAATAAATCGTAAATCGCCATCGCCTCTTCGTAATCTTCCTTGCTAATCGCCAGCAAGAAAATCACCGAAGCCACCGCGCCATCGCCCCAAGCGACGCCCTGAGGGGCAAGCACGGTATAGACCACGGAGCGCTTGGCAAGCAGGCCCAAGGAATGCGGCACAGCAATGCCATCGCCTTGAATCGTAGATAAAATCGCCTCGCGCTCGGTGACAGAAGGATAAAAATCCTCGTTCACAATGCCTTCTTGCTCTAATTGCAGGCACAGGCGCTGAAACAGTGCGTCTTGGGTAATCGGCTCATCAATGCGCAAAAAGTGTTTAGCATCAAAATAGCGATCAAGCATATAGGGATGAGCGCGGTTGATCTCTACCGTTTTGGCCAATTGCTCTAGCTGAAACTCGGTAGGAAACGGCGACACCACAATCACCGGCTTGCCCTTATTGTCTAGTGGCTGGGTAGAGATCACAAAGTCGTCAGTTACCCCATCTAAGGCGTAATAATCCTGCTGCGAGATTGATTTACTCAGCAATACCTGCGGGAATTTTCGCTGCAACATCGCCTCAATCATCCGCGAAGTCGAATTGCCCATATCGCACACCAGCAAGGCCTGCGGGCGGCAGACAAAGGCAATTTGATAATGCCGCTCCAGCCCCACGCCAATATGCAGCACCAAATAGCCAATTTCATTTTCACTCACTTGATAGGCCGTGTGCTTGGCCCAGCTTGAAACCGCGCTCAGGGTAAAATCATAGGCCAAAGCGTAATGCTGCTTGATATCGGTCAGAACGGGGTTAGGTAAATTAATCTGATAGCGCAAACGCGTGATCATGGTTTTAACGTGGGTGAGCAAATCCAAGCGCAGGCGGCTATCGTGGCGCAAATCATAGTGATAATGGCGGTTGATATAATCCAGAATATAGCTAACCAAGGCCTCTGCATCGTCGGCATTAATCGTGTCAGGCAAGATACCCTGCGCGCTGCGGGCGGCGATATTAACGGCTAAAAAGTGCGTTTCAGCGCTTGATAGCTCGCAGTGCGTGATTTGCCTCAGCTCCGCCACCAAATCACTGGCAAGGGTGGCTACATCTGGGCTCACTTCTTCCCCCGATCGCTCTTCGATGGGGAAACCATCGCTAATTCTTTTACTTGCTACGGCACAATACTGGCTCAAAAAATGAAAGCCTTCATCGCTTAAGCGCACCGAGCTACACGCAAGTAAACGTGGTAAGGCGTTCATAAAATTCATAGCCGCATTGGCTAAAACCGGATCACTCGCCAGCAGCGGATGGTGGTTTTCTTCACGGCGCAGCTGGCAGAGTAAATCGCTTAAACACACCCGAATCGCCGATTCTCTGCCCATCAGCTTCATGCCGTAATGTGGCCGTGTTTCGATGCTTAATTGATATTGGGCAAGCTGGCTGCGCACCTCTGCCATATCGATTTGTAGCACCGCGCGGTTCACATACCAAGAATCCGCAAGATCTTGCAATTTAAACGCATAGGCGGAGGTCAAAAAACTCATCAATAAGTATTGAACCCGCTCGCCAGCGGTGCGCGGCAGTGCTTTGCTCGATTTTTGGTTGAAAGTCAGCTGAGCAAAGCGCTCTTCATTATGAATACTGAGCACATAGCCTTCACCTCGCTGCAAAATAAATTGCGCGCCATGCTCGAGCAAAGTCTCATTTAGCGCCGTAATATCGGTACGCACCGTGCGCGTAGACACCGAAAACCGGCGCGCCAGCTCATCCTGCGGCAGCGTTTCTGCCTGCAAAGTACGATAAAGCAAAGCCAGACGCTTATAAGGAAAACGAACCATAATGACCTTGACCCCAGCAAGGCGCAGCTTCTTCGCCACAAGAAGCCCACCATAAATCGATCAATCAAAATCGCCTGAATCAGCGCGAAGTGAACAGGGTGAGACAATGCTCGCTTTAGTAAGTTGCTGGGCTGCATCGTAAGCTTTTACGCTATGTGCATCGAGTTAAACCACTCCCATACAGTGCATGTAGGGCGGGTGAAACTCCATATGCGCTAAGCAAAGTCAAAAAGACCTTTTTAGTGCCTTTGGCACGTTGATTTTGGAGCGGTTGGCCACCGCGGGGGCCTTCCTTTCTTGCTTCGCCAAGAAACGAAGCCAAAGAAGGCGACCCCACGAAACACGAAGGCCCCTGCGCTGCGGACAATCGAGTCGGCGGCGGGCGGGATTGGCTCGCTGCCTCGCTCCCTTGCCGAAACCCCGCCCCGCTTGTTCCTCGCTCCGGCGTGTTTCAAGGGGATTTTAAAAAGCCCTATGCAGAGAGCGTAATCATTACATTTTTCGCTGTTTGCTAATGAAAAAGCAATTTGGTTAGCTTGTATAGGATTAAACCGCACACTTACCCCAACTTTGCCTTCACCATCGCCAGCAAAGTTGCCACATCTTCCGGGCGGGTGTTGCCGCTGGCTTTGTCGATAATCGAGCTATAGATATGGGGGATGATTTTTGTGACGCCTGCGTCCAGCGCAATCCCCAAAATTTCTTCAAAGTTTTGCAGATCAATTCCACCGGTGGGCTCTAGCCAGAAATCATTGGCCGCGCAGGCTTTGGCCACGGCGATATATTCATCGCGGTATTTCAGGCCGTCCATTGAGAAATACTTTACCGAATTGCCGCCCATATCTTTCAGCATGGCAATGGCGGTGGCAACCGGCACAATTCCATCTGCCTGTTGGCTGCTTAAAGGGCCGGTAGAGATTTTTACCATGCCAACTTGGCCAGTAGGGGAGATCAAACCATTCACCACCGTATTATCTTGCCCGACCAGAGCACGGGCTGGGCCTACTCCGGTGAACACTTGGTTGATATGCTGCGGCTGAATCTGGCGGCTGATCTCATTCACCATCGCCGATTGCCGAGGATCGCCCGCCCCTAGGCCCACAGAAATTGCATTCTCAATCAGCTGGGCATAGGCCTGCATATCTTCAACGGCAGTGGCCACATCGGGGTAGTTTTTAGAAAGCAGGCCCACCACCACGGCACCCTCTGCGGCCTGATAAATATCCACGGCATTTTGCTTGCTGCCGCCTAAAACATTCAAACACACGCGATCACGATAAAAATTTGGACTTAATTGACTTAATTTCATAGTAATTTTTCCTTTAATAATTGCTGAATCTGCTCGCTGATTGTGCTGAGCTGGCTATCGCTGACGCTGCGTACATCCACCTCAACCTTGCCTTCATTGGCTTTGTATTCACGGAAGTAAATAGCGATAGGCCCCCCTTTAAGCGCGGCCACCATATCGATGGCGCTGCGGCCCAAGGCGGCCTGATCAAAGGATATTTCTGTGCGGGCAATATCACGCCCTGCGCCATCCCAAACCACTTTGGCGCTCACGCCATGAATCTCGTTAAGCGCCGCAATAAAGGGCCGCATTTTGGCAACCATTTGCTCGCCGCTTTCTTTCTCACGCAATAGATAGGTTTCAATGGCACAAGTCAGGCCCAAAATGCCTTCTTTGCCGACCTTCATCGCGCGGCCAATGCCTTTGCCCTGCTTTTTAACCCAAGCCACGTACTGCTCGCGGCCCAGCACTAAGCCGCTGGATGGGCCTTCGATGGCTTTTGCACCGCTGTAAATCACCAAATCCGCGCCTAGCTGATAATAAAGACGCAAGTCTTCTTCGGCGGCCGCGTCCACAATCAAAGGCACGCCATGGCTTTTAGCTACGGCCACAGCCTCTGCCACGCTCAACATGCTTTTTTGCACGGTATGGTGCGATTTAATATATAAAATCGCGGCAGTATTGGGGGTAATCACCGCAGCCAGCTGCTCAGCCGAGCATTCATTGGCCCAACCCGCTTCAACCACTTTGCCACCACCCAGCGCCACCATCGTCGCCACTGGCGCGCCGTAATTCACGTTATGACCTTTTGCCAGCACAATTTCGCAAGGGCCATGAATAGGCTTGGCATGCAGATTGAGCAGCAAATCTGCGTCGTCTTTAATAATCACAGCGGCCACCGCCTGAGCGATTCCGGCGGATGCGCAAGACACCACCACCGCGCTTTCTACCCCCAGCAAACCCGCAATATATGCACCGGTTTTATCGACTAAATCCTGCATCTCGAAATAATGATTCAGCCCCAGATTAACCGCCGCCACCACCTCAGGCTGCGGGGTAGACACACCAAGAATAGTCATCCGCCCGGAAGCATTAATCACCGGCTTAAGTTGGTACTTTTTATAAATCGAAGACATGATCTTTTTTTCCTTCTTCAGTCAAAAATACCTTTCCCGCGACAATCGCCGCCAAAGGCCTGAGTTGGTGATCAGAAATAAGCGATTCGCCCTCACAATCGCGCTGAGTATTGGGCGTTTTATCCAGAGCAAAAATCGAGATATCGGCATCAAAGCCAACAGCCAGTTGGCCTTTGCTAGGCAGATTAAGCGCCTTGGCGGCATGGGTGGTGACGCAGCTAATCACCTGCGCGAGGCTCATGCCCAAAGACAGAAACTTGGCCATCACTGGGGCCAAGCCATAGACCGGGCCAGCGATGCGGTTACGGCAGTAAATATCCGAGCTAATCGTGTTCGGCAAAATGCCCTGAGCAATCGCTTGCCTTGCCACCGCAAAACTAAAGCTCGCCCCGCCGTGGCCCACATCAAGGCAAACACCACGCTGAATCGCCCTATAAATACTAGGCCGCAGCACGCCTTCGGCATTCAAAATGCGATTGGGTTTGCCGTTATAGCAGTGGGTTAAAATATCGCCCTCATCGAGTAACTCGGCAATATCATCCAAATCGGGCGGGGTATTGCCCACATGCACCATCAGCGGCAAATGGCGATGTTTTTGCTGAATTGCTTTGGCCATTTGCAAAGGGATAATCCCATTACTGCCCACGACGCTTGAGCTTAAACGCGCTTTTAAGCCAACGATAAACTCAGGGAATTGGCCAATTGCTTGGCTGGCGGCAGCCTCATCAATATCGGCCAAATCGGCCAGCTCGTGCTGAGTGACCAAACCGATGCGAGAAATATTCAATAAAGCCCGCACTTCAGTCTGGCAGGCCTGCGCCAGCTGATAAAAATGCGCAATATCATTAGCGCCACAACTACCCGCATCCACCACCGTGGTCACACCGCCCGCAATACCGACTAAATCAGGCTGATCGTTATAAATAGGCGAGGCCGAATAGCAATGCACATGGCCATCAATCCAGCCTGCGCTGGCATAAAACTGACCTTTTAAATCCATAGTTTGACGAGCTTGGGCGTTGATCTGGCCAATGGCCGCAATCTTGCCGTCCTTCATCGCAATATCAAAAATGGCATCGTCTGTGGGACTCACTGCACGACGGATGATTAAATCAAACATGGGATTCCTTTTTTTTTTCTGCTTATACCGCATCCAAGCTGAGCCAACGCCTGCAGTGTCTTTCGTAGGGCGGGTAAAACCCGCCGAGTAATACTAAGCCAAGTCAACAAGACTTTTTTTAGTGCCTTCGGCACGTTGATTTAGGTGCGGGCGTCCCGCTGGGCCTTCCTTTCTTGAACGGCCAAGAAACGAAGCCAAAGAAGGCCGCCCCAGCCAGCACGAAGGCCCCTCACTGCGGATAATCGGCTCGGCGAAAAAGGCTGCTCGCTCGCTGCCTCGCTACCCCTTTTCCGAAACCCCGATCCGCTTATTCCTCGCTTCGGCGTGCTTCAAGGGGGGATTTAAGCCCCGTGCCTAGAGTCGCGAGATATATCTAATTTTGCTGCGGTTGAAACTAATCAAAACCACATAACAGCTCAATTCCAAATAGTTTTTCTCCGTGAAACTCCGTGTTCTCTGTGGCCTCCGTGGTTCAAGATTTGGGTTTTCCGTCATCAAATCAGTAAATCAAACAATCGCCACCGGAAACACCGAGCCAAACAGCATCGCGCCTAAAATCGCGCCGCCAGTAATGGGCTTGCCCCAGAGGTAGAAGGCTAAAGCGCCGATTAATGAGCCCACGCCAATGGGGATGGATGCAGCAATCGCGGTGATGATGATCAAGGGGCCTAGAAAACGCCCCGATGAATTACCCGCACCCATCATCACGTCGGCACCAAAGGTTGAATTGGATTGGTTCACCGTAAACTTACGCGCTAGGATAATAATTCCGCCGATGGCGCAGCCAATCACCATGCCTGTGGCGAGCGCGGCAAAGAAGTTATCCAGCGGATAAGTCACGCCTGCGCCCAAAAACATGGCAGGAATGCCTAGGCCCACACCGGTCATAATCGCGCCGCCGATATCTAAAATACCGACCAGCGCGCCTTCGATAATCCGTGCAAACAAAAAGCTCGCACCAAAGGCCGCCACTGCGCCATAAACGCCGGTATCCATTCCCGCACGCAGCATGGAGACAAAAGCCACTTCATTGAATGCGCCTATGCCGTAGACGTAATACATATGCGTTCCGGCAAATACCCCGGCTGACAGCAAGCCTACAAAGAAAGGAAAGCTCCAATCGGCGAACCAGAAATTAGCCTGTACTTCTTCTTTAGTGAGTTCAGTCATTTTCGTCTCCTTAAGGCTTCAGCGTGTTATGCAGCAGCTCATACCAAGCCGGTATGGCTAAATGGAAGGATTGAATCATTTTCAAATCAAAGCCACGGAAGAAGGCGCTTAATACAAATAACATCACCACGCTGACCATCATCGACTTGGTGATTCTGTTCCAGCCACCATCATCAACGCCTTTACCAATCAAGATACCCAGCACGAGGCCCGGTACGGCATTGCCCATAATCAGCTGCGCTAGGCCACCAAAAATCGTCCCCCAAAAGCCCGAGCGTTTACCCGCTTCAATCGCTGCCAGCCAGAAAATCACCGGCATGATGATATTGACCAGCATATTGGCCGCAGGCACCAAGACTTTAACCGCGGTGACTTGTAAAGAAGGCGGCACAGCCGAGGCAGTGGTATTTAAAAACGCCACCACCGCCATACCGATCAAGCCACAGGCCAGCGCCATTTTTCTAGGGTTGTGCAGGGTCTCGGCCAGATTGGGATTTTTGCTCATCAGCGCCGCAGCGCCCCAATGCGGAATCACACGGTGATCCACATCCTGAGTAAACGCCCCAGCGGCCACCGATGAGGCCCAGGCATTAAAAAAGAAGCCCAAGCCAAAGGAGAAATGCGAAGCCGCATCGCCTTCACACGAATTAAGCTCGCCTAAGGTACGAAACGCGCCTATCCCCTGTGCCGTTGGCGCATGAAACATCCGCGCAGCCCCCGCCCCAACAGCAAAACCAACCAAGCCACCAATCACCAGCGACTTCATTAATATCATCAGCAACATAACGGCCTTCCTCTTAGGACTTGGATGGGTGAGTAGTAAAAGACACCTGATCGATATCAATCGCCGTCACACTCACAATCACTTCCAGCTGCACTTTGTAATGGGAGCGAATACGCGGCAGAAACAAGAATAAAAATCGCTCCTTCCTTTGTGACTCCTCAGCCATAAGTACCACCACATCTTGTGGCTCGATGCGCAGCAAAATCTTTTGGCTACCTGCCATCACGGCGCGCTGCACTTGGGAGAGCGCATCGGCAAAAGCCTTAGCTTTACTGTCGCCCATGCCGCTCACAATCACTTTGCTCTGGAAGTGTTCTTTCATTTAATTGCCGTACTTTTTCTGGTAAGCCACAACCAAGCGCTGGCCCAGCTCTTCCTTATCCATAAAGCCAAAGCCTAGGACGACGTAGCCTTCTTCAATCGCCGTAATGCCTTCTTCAACCGAGCGCATGCCATATTTCGCCTTATAGCCATGCTTGGTTTGCGCCGTAATCGCCCCAGCTCCGCCGCTGCCGCAAAATGAAATACCCAGCTGCGCGTTTTCAGTCTTCATCACATCGCCCAGCTTCATATCCGCAGCCACACCCGGAATCACCACCGCACGCCCCGCTGCCAATTCAACACCAGCACCTACTTTTTGGCCTTTACCTAAACGATCGCCAATTACCACGGTAATTTGAGTCATTTCAATTCCTTTTTAGTGAAGAGCTTATTGCAGAGATGGATATTATTTATTCTTTGCCACTTCAAAATGAATCGATAACAGCAGCGCTTCCTTGTTTGGCAAATTGCCAAACATCGCCGTCACCGTTTCGGATAGCCGCATCGCAGTGGCTGAAATTTCGTCAAATAAATCGGCATCAAAATCAGGCAAACCCTCACCCGTCAAAGAGCGCCGAGCCATCGCCTTGATATGTGCATCCATCTTCATTTGCTGCACATCGCTGAGGTATTTGTTTTCTACCTCTAGCAACTCAGTAATCTGCCTCAGCACCCGCTCGGCCAAAGCCTGAATCTCAACCTCGCTTACTTCTGCAACTTCACCCATGTTTACTCCCAAGCCTGTCATAGCTAGCTGTGATTAATTCGATGACTCATCGTAAGCAATATGGGAGGCGCTTTGTACCTGTTTTATTTCCACTACAAAGTGGAAAAAAGAAGGGGTAGTGGAAGAATTTGGTGGAAGCTGCCATGAGAGTCTTTGAGCTAAGGCGGGGGGCATTACAAAAGGAAATGGGCAAAACATCAGCTGTTTTGCCCGTGGGTAATGCCAGAATTATGGTGCAAAAATCACTTGTCTAAGATGCGGGTTTGTCTTGCGAAATTAAATGATCTACTTCTGCATCTTGGCATAGCTAAGCCACCAAACGCCCAGCCAGCACTCGCTTCCCCAGCCATTGCACGGCGGTGCATAGCAGCAAATACACCAGTGCAATAAAGCCGAAGACTTCCAGCGGGTAAACTTGCTCACGGCTGTTGACCTGGCTGGCGACGAAGGTAAATTCAGCCACACCAACGATATAGGCCAGCGAGGTGTCTTTCACCAGTACCACCCACTGGTTTACAAAGGATGGCTGCACAATACGCAGGGCTTGCGGCAGAATGACGAGGCGCAAGACTTGATAGCGGTTTAGACCACTGGCGTGAGCGGCTTCCCACTGGCCTTCCGGCACGGCGCGTATGCCCGATTGCACGGTGTAGGCGAGATAGGCACCAGACACCAGCGACAGCGCGGCAATCACGGTGAGCACGCCGGGGATGTCGATGCCAAAGGCAATCGGCAGTAAGAAGTAGCACCAGAAAATCAGCAGCAAAACAGGGATAGCGCGCAGCAGCTCGCAGACTGCCAGTAAAACCCGCCGCAGCCAGCCCTGGCTTAGCGTGAGGCTGATGCCCCAGACCAGCCCTAAAATACTGGCGAGGATGGCGGCACTGGATGCCAAAATCAGGGTAAGGGCGATGCCGCCCAGCGGGCCGTTGGGCCAAGCGCCGATAAAAAAGAACAGCAGATTATTGCTAATTACGGCGGTATTCATACCCACCTCCGCACAGGTTTGGCCACGGGGCCTGCCAAAGTGCGCTGCACCAGCACAATCAGCAGCACATAAAACACGCTGGCCACGGCAAAAGATTGGAATGTCAGCAGGGTTTGGGCGTCGATCTGGCGGGAGCGGTAAGAGAGCTCCATCACGCCAATCGCCATGGTGAGCGAGGTATTTTTAATGGTGTTCAGCCATTGCCCTAACAGCGGTGGCCATGCGGTTTTAATCGCCTGCGGCCAAATCACCCAGCGCAAAACATCCAGTGGGCGCAGCCCCAAGGCCCGGCCCGCATTCCATTGGCCCTGGCCCACGGCATTCATGCCAGAGCGAATATCTTCGGCAATAAACGCCATGGCGTAGAGCGACAAGGCCACCCACGCAGCGATAAACTCAAACGAGGGCAGGCCAAGAAAAATATCCCCCGCCTGCCAAAGCACATGCGGGCTATTGAGCCAGAGCATCCACTCCTCGGGCAGCAAGGAGCCCACGGCAAAATACCAAAACAGCACTTGCACCAGCAGCGGGATATTGCGGATTAGATGATGTGGCAGTGCCAAAATCCGGCTGCGTGATTGATGGCGGGCAATACCCAGCAGCACACCAGCGATAGTGCCGGTGAAAATCACGGCAACAGAGAGTAATAAGGTAATCAGCAAGCCTTGGCCCAGCGTCAGAATATGCGGCCAATCCAGCCAGCCATTGCCCAGCCATGCGGGGGGATTCATTTCCCTTACTCCAATAAAAAAATGCGCAAGGGCGAACCCTTGCGCTAAAAGTCGAGAATGTCGATACCAGGAGATAAAACAATGTCTAAAACAAGCTGCGTTTGTGCGGTACGACAACTACATCCACACTCACACTCACACGGCCCTTACTACACCTACACAAAAACTTGTTCCTCATCTGTCCACTGAGCAGCAGCAAAGCAGAGAGGTGGAATCACTTTAAACCTTGTCACCAATCTTAAAGTCTCGCGGTAAGGCTGCGCGGCTTTTTGGGCCAAACCAGTGATCGTAAATCTTCTTTGCCTGACCGGATTTTTCCAGCTCCAGCAAGGCGTCGTTCACCTCTTTGCTCAGGCGCTCTTCGCCACGCGGGATGCCAATGGCCTGATATTCACGCGTCAATGCAAAAGGGGAAATCTCGTATTTGATTTTGTCCGGCGCATTAGCCAGCAATGCCAGCAGCTTGGCATCATCTTGAGTAATGGCTTGCACATTGCCATTACGCAGCGCGGTGAAAGCCAATGGCGTATCGTCATAAGCCACTACAGGAGTGCTTGGATATTTTTCGCGCAGCAGAGTTTCTTGCGTGGTGCCTTTATCTACACCGATACGCAGCTTGGCGATATCTTCAGGGGTTTTAAGTACGCCTTTTCTGGCGATAAACTTTTGCCCGGTGGCAAAATATGGCGTGCTGAATTCAACCTGCTTACGGCGCTCTTCGGTAACCGTAAAGTTAGCCGCAACCAAATCCACTTTATTTGCTGTCAGCAATGGAATACGGTTGGCCGGATTCGTTGCCAGCAGCTCCAGCTTTACGCCCAGCTTTTTGGCAATAGCCTGAGCGATTTCCACATCAAAGCCAGCCAGCTGACGTGTTGTCTCGTTGACAAAGCCAAAGGGTGGGTTGCTATCAAATGCTGCTACGCGTAAAACACCGGCTTTTTTAATGTCATCGAGCTTATCGGCCAATGCTGGCCCAGTAATAGTTGTAAGAATAAGTGCTAGTAAAAGTGAGCGTTTCATGTTTTTTCCCGCATAAAGTTTTATTTTAAACTTGGGTGAATCTTTGCTTTAAGATTCAGAATTTGGTAATCAACTGCAATGAATGCATCATGCCTGATGGCTTAAAGCTTTAAAAAGAATTTAAAATTAAATTTATATAATTATTTAGAATATTAAGTGACGTAGATGTTTACTGAGTGGAGATATGCGTGGTTTTGCTAGGTCTTGCGTAAAATGCAATAAAAGTCATTTTTTGATAAAGGATTGTGAAAGGATGAGTAATTATTTTTGTCAAAAAGAGAATACCTAGATGCGATTTTTATTAGCGGCAGCGTTGTTGGCTCTTACAGCATGCAAGCAACCCAGCCAGCCAGTGCAGGCGGATAACAGCCATGCTTCTACTCCACTAGCATTGCCGACCAAAGTGAAAGATATCCCAGCCGGAATCAGTATTCAGGGGAAGCTGCTGCAGGCATTACGCTGGCAAGATAAAAGTGGCGATAATTTGCTGCTGCTTAGTCAGGCTGAGGGTGATTTTCAGCCCTCTAAAGATGGATCTGATGACGTACGTGATGCACATGTCTACGCGGCTCATTATTTACTAAGTGCCGATAAACCACGGCGGCTGTGGTTGCTGCAGGACGGGGTAGAGCAGTGCATGTTTGATGTGGCGGCCGAGTTTGATCTAGCCGCTATCCACGTGGCTGATTTGGATGGTGATGGTGTTATGGAAACCATCGTTGCTTATAGGCAGATCTGCACTAGTGATGTTAGCCCTTATAATTACAAGCTTATTTTGCATGCAGGCAAGGCTAAATACGGATTGCGGGGCACAGACCGCTTCGGTGTAACCTGGCGGGATGCAGATACCGGCCAGCTGTCGGGTACACCACTACTTGCTGATTGCAGCCGCAGCAGCCAGCAAGCTCTGCTTAACAGCAAAAAAACCGGTGGCTTTGATGAGCTGCCTTTACCAGGCTGCTATGCCGATGAAAAGGATTTTGCCGGAGCGCTCCCTGCATTTCTCTCTGCCATGCGCCAGCAGTGGCACAGCCTGATGCAGCAGCAAGAGGTCGAGTGGCGTAAAAACCTGTAATAACTTGGCAGGATCAACCGCTTTTTGTGAGTAGATAGTGGCTTTATTGGCGCATCAATTTCACTTTGAACCATGTGTATTTCAGAACCAAAAATTTTAAAAAAACACAAGGGAATACAGATAGGCGGATGGTTTTCTTTCGATTTGAGGGGGGTATAATTATCTGTATCGCATAATTGATTGACGGATCATGAGCAATATCGCTGGGCTTTCTTCTGCTGCATCTCCACCGCCCAAAGTGCAGACTTTGGCGGCACTGGGGGAGTCTGCCAGCAAAACTAAAACGGCAAATACGCAAACCAAAGCAAATGGGGAGCCATTAAGTGATGCAGAGCTTGCCACGATAGAAAAACTAGCTAAGCGGGATAGAGAGGTGCGCCAACACGAGCAAGCGCACCTTGGTGCAGCGGGGGGCTTAGCCACTAGCGGTGCAACTTATTCGATGGAGACAGGGCCAGATGGCAAGCAATATGCGGTGGGAGGGGAGGTAAAAATTGATGTTAGCCCAGGCAGTACACCTGAAGAAACGCTGAGCAAGGCCAGAATTATTCAAGCTGCCGCTTTAGCCCCTGCAGATCCTAGCGCAGCGGATCGCTCCATTGCCGCCGAGGCGGCATCCATGGCGCAAATCGCTCAAATGGAAATCGCCAAACGCAGCCCCTCCGCGCAAAAGCTGGCCACGCATTATGGTCAGAATGATTACCCACACAGCACTTTGGCGATATCGGCTTAGCCGCTTGTAAAAGCGGCTAAGCACTCTGTTTACAACAAACTGCCTTGGCATTTAAGTAGCCTCATTGCAATGGCTTAGTTGCCCATTTTTTCGTACTGACTTGCTATCTTATCCATGACTTCTAATAAACGTTCGCTAGTGCTGGCGATGTTTTTATCTGCATCACTATCTAGCCCACTCAGCGCGTTCTCTAAAAACACCCATTGCATTTGCGCTAGATCGAGCTGCTTGATAATGGAGGGGGTATTTTGCGGGGATGCACGCAAGGTAAGCAGGCCAGCGGAAAACTCTTTTTGAGCCTGAGCTTGCTGTTGTTTTAATGCTGGGTTTTGCTTGCCCCAGGTTTGCAAACAAGCAGTTTTAGCAAGGCGCTGGCTGAGCATGCGCTGACGGCCCGCAATGCGAATCAATTTGCCCTGCGGCTTGCCGAAGCTTGCTTCTAGGCGTTTTGCCAACTCACCTGCATCGTATTGCATCACTTCGGCAATATCATCCAGCTGCTTGGCTGTTTCTGGCTTGGGTGGAGTAAGCGCGAGTGTGCGCATGTTTTGCCATTGTGTTTCTTGTTTTTTTACTGTTTCAATACTTTCTGGCGCTGTTGCGCTTTCCAAAAGATTACTTAGCTGAGTAGAGAACTGTGTAATAGATGAGCTAATTTGTAATTTTGCAGCATCGCTTTGAATCCCTCGACCTTGCTGGCAATAGGCTTTCACAATGCGTTGGGTTAGCATGCGCTGCCCGCCGATAGCACTAATCGCTGCGCTAGGGCTGAGCACAGTTGCATGAGCCATGAGGGGCAATAAAAGGAAAGGAATTAAAATGATACGCATGGAGCAATCTCGTTAAATAAATTAAATATAGTCATATTTTGTGCTTGGTTACATAAAGCAAAAAAATGACCCCCGTCTAGATAAACTCAGAGCGGGGGTTTAAATGAGCGGGGATGCTCAGAATGCCGAAGTTTAGCGTGATCTATTGATATGCAGTAGCAGGTAAATTACCCATTTATTCTATTTGATCTTGCCGTTGACATATGAATACGCTGGCATGATGTTTGCTGCTAACACACCTGGTGTTACCCAGCGAGATCACAAAACAAGCCGTTCACGAAATACACAAAAATCACGGGTAGATGCCACTTTTCGAGCAATTTTTGCTGTATTTAAACCATAAAACGCCTAATCACTCCCTTAGAATGTAAAGCAAACAAATTGCCCTGATGAAGAATAAATCGAGCAGAGACGATGCATTTTTGTCGATCTTTTCGTGCATTGAGTGTTTTTCGTGGACGTGAGATGTTGTGCGTAATATGGGTAATTACTTAATACTTAGTACCCATTTCGCCAAATCTTTTGCTTCGGCATCGCTTACGGTATTAGGCGGCATAGGCATGGCGCCCCAAACGCCACTACCGCCTTTTTTGATTTTATCTGCCAGTTTTCCTGCGGCACTGGTATCGCCTTTGTACTTGGCGGCAACGTCTTTATAGGAAGGGCCAATGAGTTTTTTATCGGTTGCATGACAGGCGAAGCAGTTTTTTGCTTTGGCTAAATCAGCTGGGGCGACGGCATAGGCGCTGCTTACAATAAATAGGCTGAACAAGAAAATCACTTTTTTCATATTATAACTCCTGAGTAGTCAATAAAATGCAGGCAGCATGTTTGTTTGCTGTCAGTAAACATGAGATACGGCTTTCTATATTTGATTTAGATCATATCTATAGCTGAATGTGATTTTGCAAATGCAGAAAGACTAGCTCAAACTACTGCCAAATAGAATTTAAGGTTACTTGAGTATGAATTACTTCCCACTTTTTTTAAATTTACACGAGCAAAATTGCTTGATTATTGGTGGTGGTGATGTGGCTGCGCGCAAAGTTCGCTTGCTGGCCGCTGCGGGTGGGAAAATCACGGTGGTCGCCCCACAGCTCTGTGAAGAGTTGGCGAGCGCTGCCGTTGCGGGGAAACTAATCTATTTGGCCACTCGTTTTTGTGAAGCACAACTGCAAAATGTAAGACTAGTTATTGCTGCCACTAATAATGAAGAGGTTAATCGTCATATCTTTGAGGCCTGTGAGGCGCGCGGTATTTTAGTGAATGCGGTGGATGATCCCGCTAGCTGCCGCTTTATTACCCCTGCTATTGTTGATCGATCACCACTGATGATTGCTATTTCTACCTCGGGTGGCGTGCCGGTGCTGGCGCGGCAATTACGCACCCAGCTTGAGGCGCTTATCCCTCATGGCTACGGTGATTTAGCCCAAATGGCGGCTGATTTTAGAGATGAAGTTAAAAACACCCTGCCAAGCACAGATGCTCGTAAGCAATTTTGGGAAAAAACTCTCGCCGGGCCTATCCCAGATATGGTGTTTGCTGGCCAACATGCAGCAGCGCGTCAGGCATTAAGCGATTCGATTAAGGCCGATGCCGATGCCCCCTTACAAGGTGCGGTGTATTTAGTAGGCTGTGGGCCGGGTAATCCTGATTTACTGACCTTTAGAGCCTTACGCTTAATGCAGCAAGCCGATGTGGTGCTGTACGATAATCTGGTTTCTGCGCCTATTTTAGAAATGGTTCGCCGTGATGCCGAGCGGGTTTATGTAGGGAAAAAATCCAATAACCATGCCGTGCCGCAAGAAGAAATAAACCAGCTTTTGGTGCGCTATGCCCAGCAAGGTAAAAAAGTTTTGCGCTTAAAAGGTGGCGATCCATTTATTTTTGGCCGTGGCGGCGAAGAGATCGAAGAGCTTGCTGCCGCAGGCATTGCCTTTGAAGTAGTGCCGGGCATTACCTCGGCGGCGGGGGCATCGTGCTACGCCGGTATTCCGCTCACCCACAGGGATTACGCGCAATCGGTGACTTTTGTCACCGGCCATCGCCGTGATGGTGAGGTGGAGCTCGATTGGCCTCGTTTGGTTAGCCCCACGGAAACGGTGGTGGTGTATATGGGCGTGGCGCAGCTAGAAAAAATTTGCCAACAATTAATTAAGCACGGTAGGAATCCAGACACTCCCGCTGCGATGGTCGAAAACGCAACGCTGGCTAAGCAGCGTGTGGTGGTGGGCACTCTAAGCAACCTGCCGCAGCGTGTGGCCGAGCGCGGCATTAAGCCGCCAGCCTTGATTATTATTGGTGAGGTAGTTAGCTTGCACGATAAGCTGAAATGGCGTGAGGATTGATATAAGCGCACTAAGCCCGCCTATCGCACCAAGATAAATCGACTAAAAACTAATCTGAAATAAATGGAATCTAAGCACTAGCCCTTTTGCAAAGGGCTAGTGCTGCTTATCGTCTTGTGTTTTTTGTAAAATAAGATATTTGTTTTTGCGATATCTAAAATATTAATTAGAAATTTTTTGTAATAAATATAATGCTGTTATGTTTGTTTTTTGTTGGTTTTTTTTAAAAATTAAAAATAAAAAATATAATAATATCAATGACTAATAACAATATGTATTACGGATGAGACAGGTTTTTTATGCCATTCTTTAGAAGGTTGTTGACAGTATGTGTCAGTGTTGAAATACTGTATTGTCATAAAAAACCACGGTACTGAGCTTGTGAACTGTTAACCCTCATTTCATCTGAAGCAGGAAAAACCATGAAGCTAATTAAAGTTGCAACGATTGCACTGGCAATGATGTCGGCCTTTGCGCACGCAGAATTTAGAAATGATTTCTTATCGAATATCCGTTCAGAAATCAAGTTTGAAGAATTAAGCAGAAATGATAAACAGGTGTTGGCTGAGCAGGCTCAGTTATTGCTGCGCGATTTATATGTTAATCGCTATGCAAAAGATCTTTATTATGGCAATAACCCCGATTGGAATAAGGGCCACGTTAATCCGGCTGATGCAGTACAGCAGGTGATTAATAATTTGGATAAATTAAGCACTGCACAATTACATGCCAAGTTAAGCCAGATTTTTTTGAATCAGCGTGATTTGCATCTAAATTATAATTTTCCTCTACCGCACGCGGCATTTTTAAGCTTTTTGCCGATTAATTTTTCCCGTACCACGCAGGGTGCAGAGCAAAATGAAGTGCGTATTGATCGTGTTTATCCACGCTATTTTGATGCCTTGTTGTCTTCAATAAGAAAGCCTGAAGTAGGTGATCAAGTGCTTGAATACGGTGGGCTGCCCATTAAACAGGCGGTAAATAAAGTGGTGATTAGTGGTGCTGGGGCTAATCTGTATGGCGGTTTTTCCCGTGCTATTCAGAAAATGACGTTGGTTTCACAATCATCTAATGTGCCTCCAGAAAATGACCGAGTTTTAATTAAATTACGCTCGGCTAAAACAGGTGAAATCTATTCAATTGATTTGCCGTGGCTGGTGCAATATGACGATGCTGCCTTGCAGCCTAAAGCCACTACTACGGCAGCGGCAAAAGCATTAAAAGATCAGGCTTTTTCGCAAAGCGTAGAAAAATATCAGGAACAATATAATCAGTTTGTTAGCCGCAATACGGCAGCGGATGATACTCAGGGTTTTATTAAGTATCCCACCTCAGAGTCAACTATTACATGGTCTATTGTCCCTAAGGGCGATAAGCAGCTTGGCTATATTAATATCAGCAGCTTTGTGCCGCAAAACCCCGATCAAGCTGTAGAAATTATTGCCGGTTTATTGCGCAATCAGCTGGCTAAAACAGATGCATTGGTGATAGATGTCCGCAGCAATGGCGGCGGATACATCAGTTATGCAGATAAATTACCGCAGCTATTTAAGCCAGGTAAAGCCACGACTAGCTCGGCACGCCTATTAAATACCAAGCTTAATAATCAGTTCTTGAATCAAGATGATTTCAGACAGTATTGGCCAGAGTGGGTAAAGCTGATTAATGACGCAGCTAAAACTAAAAATACCTATAGCAAAACAGGGGTATTTACTTCACCGGCAGAAGCCAATGCATTGGGGCAGGCTTATTACAAACCGGTGGGGGTATTAGCCAATGCCCGCAGCTATTCGGCAACCGATTTGTTTACTTGCCAGATGCAAGATAACGGCGCGGCCACAATCTATGGGGAAGACCCAGCCACTGGGGCGGGCGGTGCCAATGTGCTGGAGCACGGCTTTTTTGCAGAATTAGGCCCGAACTGGTTTAAGCCGCTGCCAGGTGGGGTATCCATGCGTGTGTCTTGGCGTCAATCGGTGCGCGGTGGTTATAACCCGAATACCATTATTGAAGACTACGGTTGCCAAGCTGACGTGAATGTACCGCGGGTCTTAAGTGATTTAAGTAATGGTGATCAAACCCAGTTTGATAAAATTGCGGCGGATTTATTGGCTAAGCCGGTGAGCAAATCTAGCTTTCAGTTCTTAAGCCCAGTTGCGGATGTGATTACGGTAAAAGATGCTGCGGGAACGCTGGATATTCAGGTGGCTGAAACGGAGCACGTAAAGGTGTATGTGGATGATCAGCTATTTGAAACAAAAACCGTTTATGCCTATGGCACGCCGCAAACGGTGCGTTTATCGCTACCGAAAAAAACAGCAGGACAATCCTATGTGATTAGTATTGCTGGGGTAGATGCTGGGCAGGCGGTGTTGTGGAACACTAAACGCGTTGTGAAGGTGCTAGCTCAGTAAGTGAGAGCATTGCGCTGATTAAAAAAGAGCAGGCTTTGGCCTGCTCTTTTTTGCCTGTAATCTCTATGAAATTTAAATTTTATTGCAGGATATTTACACCATGATGTGGGCTTATCTTGCAAAGCCCTCACTCAGGCTTATTATAATTTCTTGTTGATGATGATCTAGGGCTAATCGTGAATTGACAGCTTGCGCAAGCTTGACTAGATTGGCGCAGCTAGGTGGAAACATCCACAGCGATGACAGGAGAGACTGTGCCAGATTTATGGCTTGCATCAGTAAGCTGCAAGCGGCGCAGCGCCGAAGGGGAATCGCCCAGAAAACTCTCAGGCAAAAGAACTGTCATGGCTAGGTTTTGTTGGAATAGATTGTGACGTGATCTAAACAAAACCAGAGCACTCTGGAGAGTAGGCTTAAATGCCTCGCCGAAGAAGCATGGCCGATACGTCGCGCCGCAATCTCTCAGGCAAACGGACAGAGGGGCATCGCTCAGCCAGCGCTGAGCGGGCACCCTTGTCGACTGCTATCGCCCGCTTAACTCCGCTGTACTTCCCCATTTAAGATTTATAAAGAGCCGTGATGATATGTGCTGGATGATTAAGCCATTCAGCCTGCTGTTTCAGATTGAACGATAAGCGCTTATCTAGCTCAAACTAAAAATATACTTATAAACCGTTACCTTGCGCGCACTGCTCGTCAGTGAGATTCCCATACTGAAATGGGGCTGCGTAGGAACCACCAGAGATACTCAAAATGGCTATCAGCGTTTTCGATTTATTTAAAATTGGCCTTGGGCCATCCAGCTCACACACCGTAGGCCCGATGCGTGCTGCGCGCACCTTTGCTCGCCGCTTAGAGAAAGACGGCCTGCTTGAAAAAGTGAGTAAAGTAAAAAGCGAGTTATTTGGCTCCCTAGGGGCCACCGGCAAGGGCCACGGCTCGGACATCGCCGTTTTATTAGGCCTACAAGGCGAATCCCCCCGCCTTGTGGATACCGACAAGGTGGACGAGATGGTGGCCGCGATCCGCGAAGGCCGCGTACTCAACTTGCTGGGCAAGCACGGTGTTGCTTTTGTTGAAGCCGAGCATCTGATCTTGCATAAGCGAAAAACCCTGCCTTTTCACCCAAACGGCATGATTTTTGAGGCCTTTGATGCAGAAGGACAGAGCCTATCTAAGCGAGCTTATTACTCGGTGGGGGGGGGCTTTGTAGTGGATGAAGCGGCCGTGGATGCTGGCTTTAACCCGCCAGGCGTCACCGAGCTAAAGCACCCATTTAAGAGTGGTGCCGAGCTATTGGCGCTGTGTGAGCGCCACGGCAAAAACATTAGCCAAATCATGCTAGAGAACGAGCTGGCTTGGCGCACCGAAGATGAAATTCGCACGGGTTTGCTAGAAATATGGGCGGTGATGCAAGCCTGTGTTAAACGCGGCTGCGAGCATGAGGGCATCTTACCCGGCGGGCTAAAAGTAAAGCGCCGCGCTGCCGATATGTACCAAAAGCTGCTGGCATCCCCCGAAGCCGCGTTGCGTGATCCGCTAACGGTGCTGGACTGGGTGAATTTATACGCGCTGGCGGTGAATGAAGAAAACGCCGGTGGTGGCCGTGTGGTCACCGCCCCTACCAATGGGGCCGCAGGGATTGTTCCTGCCGTCATGCACTATTACGCCCGCTTTACGCCCAACCCGACGGATGACGGCATTGTGCGATTCTTTCTAACCGCCGGTGCGATTGGTATTTTGTTTAAGCTTAACGCATCGATCTCTGGTGCCGAAGTAGGTTGTCAGGGTGAAGTGGGCTCGGCTTGTTCTATGGCGGCAGGTGCCTTGGCCGAAGTGCTAGGTGGCACGCCCGAGCAAGTCGAAAACGCGGCCGAGATTGGCATGGAGCACAATCTAGGCCTAACTTGCGATCCAGTAGGTGGCTTAGTGCAAGTGCCGTGTATTGAGCGCAATGCCATGGCATCCATCAAGGCCATTAACGCCGCCCGCATGGCGCTGCGTGGTGACGGCCAGCACTTTGTATCGCTGGATCGAGTCATCAAAACCATGCGTGACACCGGCCGCGATATGAATACCAAATACAAAGAAACCGCCCGTGGTGGCCTAGCCATTAATATGATTGAGTTGCCGGTAAATATTGTGGAGTGTTGATTGGGGCGTGATACTTAACTGATGTTACGCAGGCAAAACCCAAATCTTGAACCCACAGAGAAAAAAGGCGCTAAATTTAGACTTTTTTAGGTTGATCGTTGCGTCACATCAGTAATTAACTGATATCAAACATTGCTACAAAAATCACCCAAAGGGACGCAGCGAGCTGCGTCCCTTTGGCATAGACATTACCGTTGGCGATAGGATGGGGCATGGCTGGATGAATCAGGCCCAGAGGCTGACGACATACATACAGTTGACACCCCTGCAGCATGGGGCTAAGTACGCGCTATATTGCAATCAAACTTTCTAAATAAAGCAGAGGATGAAAGCTATGTTGAGCAATGCATCGTTACAGGAAAGGAAAAATCAAGCCACTCCCCGTGGTGTGGGGGTGATGTGTGCGATCTATGCCGATAGGGCAGAGAACGCGGAGCTGTGGGATGTAGAAGGCCGCCGCTATATTGATTTTGCGGCGGGGATTGCGGTGACCAATACGGGGCATCGCCACCCTAAAGTGATCGCCGCGATGCAGGCGCAGCTGGAGCACTTCACCCATACGGCGTATCAAGTGATGCCCTATGCCTCGTATGTAGAACTGGCCGAACGGATTAATCTGGCCACACCAGGCATGCACGCTAAGAAAACCGCGTTTTTTACCACAGGCGCAGAGGCGGTAGAAAACGCGGTAAAAATTGCGCGGGTTGCAACTGGCCGCGCGGGGATTATTGCGTTTCATGGCGGTTTTCATGGGCGTACCATGATGGGCATGGCGCTGACTGGCAAAGTCTCCCCTTATAAAGCAGGCTTTGGCCCCTTTCCTGGTGATGTTTACCACCTGCCTTTCCCCAATTCCCTGCATGGCGTAAGCGTTGCGGACGCTTTACAAGCGCTGACCCAATTATTTAAAGCGGACATCGAGCCTAGCCGTGTGGCGGCCATCATCATTGAGCCAGAGCAAGGCGAGGGCGGCTTTTATGTGGCGCCTGCAGAGCTGATGCATGCCTTACGCCAGCTCTGTGATGAGCACGGCATTTTGCTGATTGCGGATGAGGTGCAAACCGGCTTTGCACGCACTGGCAAATTATTTGCAATGGAGCATTACGATGTAGAGGCGGATTTAATCACCATGGCGAAAGGTTTAGCCGGTGGTATGCCCTTATCTGCCGTTTGTGGCCGCGCCGAAATCATGGATGCCCCCAATCCTGGTGGCTTAGGCGGCACTTACGCTGGTAATCCGATTGCAGTGGCTGCGGCCCATGCCGTGCTGGATATTATCGAAGAAGAACAACTCTGCGAGCGGGCCAATATCTTGGGTGCGGCCGTCAAAACGCGTTTAAACGGCTTGCGTGAGCGCGTGCCGCACATCGCCGAGGTGAGAGGCTTGGGGGCGATGGTGGGGGTGGAGTTTATCCGCGAAGGCATTGCCGATGTGGCATTTACCCAGCATGTACAGGCCAAGGCGCTAGAAAACGGTTTGCTCTTATTGATCTGTGGCAGCTATGGCAATGTGATTCGCTTTTTGTTTCCCCTCACCATCAGCGATGCCTTGCTCAATGAAGGGCTGGATATTCTTGAGCAAGCGCTGCTGAGCACCGTGGTGAAATTCTAAGCTTAAGAACTGATGTTACGCAGTGATCCACTTTTAAGTGCCTTCGGCACGTTGATTTTGGTGCGGTCTTCCCGCGAAGTCTTTAATTTCTGCTTCGCCAAGAAAGTAAGCAAAGAAGGCGACCCCGGTAAGGTTCACACTCATAGGTAACACATTCGTCCAAGGACATAGGTAACACTTCTCTGGTTTGTGATACGCACAACTGGAGCACGTTATGCCGTGGAATGAGGTGAAACCGATGGATGAA
>NZ_JANXSO010000075.1 GCF_025352645.1 Iodobacter sp.
CGCTTCAGTTTTAATATCTTTAGCGAGTTCAGCGGCAATAGCCTGTAATTTTTGACGATCCATTGTGATGCCTGACATGAATTTTCTCTGGGAAGAGATTAATCGGCCAAGGGCATTTACACAATTTTAGTTACAGGCTCATGTAAATGGGGGGCATTTTAAGCACAGTTAATTTTTGCTGATTATGCCTCTTGCTCTCTTTCATCATAAATATCGTAGGGCAGGTGAACCCCGCAATATTTATTAAATATTGCTCGCGATATTCAGTCGCCCTACAAAAAATATCACGATTTTACATGGTTTTTATTAATCAATAGGCATTAATCAGCTCAATTATTTAGCGGGTGACTAATCTATTCTTGATCAATACCTGCACGAATTCGCTTGCTCTTACCACGCCATACAATTACTAGGTTTAAGTAACCTATCATCCGCTCCGCAAGTAAAGATAAATCGATTTAAACGCCCATTCCTGCCAATTAAAATCATCACTCACACGACGACCCTCCGCCTAAAGATAGCGAAAATAGTCTAGCTAGCTATGCGCTTATTTTGTGGGCTGATTACTACTCAAACCCATCATAAATATTATCCTGATTACGCCCCCTGCGCATTTTTTGTCATTTGCCTAAAAATATCAACGTTAAGAGATATGGCGCTTAAGGACGCAGCAAGCAGCTGCCCCTAGAGTATATTGCTCTGCATGAAATATATGGCTTTGTTTGAGCAATAGGCATAGTTAGGGAAAATTAAGGGTGGATAAATGCCTGATTTTTTTACACACTGGCTATGATTTACTTGGTACATGCTGTTTGACGCTTAAACAAACTATCGTAGCTAAAAATTGCGACTATTTTTCTTAAAAAAAAGGGGCTAGCCTTGCATTATTTTATTGCCTTTTTGCTATTTATGATCTCTGGCATCAGTGCGAAATCGGCTGAGCTGCGTGTTCGTATTGCTAGTGGTGAGTTTCAGCCCTATCTATCAGCATCCTTACCGAATGATGGCTTTATTAGCAAAATAATCACCGCAGCTTTTAAACAAGAGAACGTGGTGGTTGCTATTGCTTATTACCCATGGAAAAGATCCTACGATATGGTAAAAAAAGGTGAGGCAGACCTCACACCTTTTTGGATTAAAGCACCGGAGCGCGAGCAACTATTTATTTTAAGCGACCCGATTGATGTTGTTCAGTATGGCTTTTTTTACTTAAAAGACAAAAAAATCACACAGCTAGATTTTAATAACTTAAATCAGTACAAAGTGGGGGTGAGTTTGGGTTATAGCTATGGCTCAGCCTTTGATACAGCCAGAAAAAACCAACAATTTATATGTGATGAAGCACCTAGCGATGAGATTAATATTAGAAAATTAATTGCAAAGCGTATTGATTTATTTACCGCAGACAAGACACTAGGGCAATACCTTATCTCTAAAACTCTTCACCCAAAAGATGCAGAAAAAATCACTTTTTTTCCCAAAAATTTTGCAGAAGAGCCTGTTTATTTATTGATTTCTAAAAGAATAAAAAATGGCGAGGAAATTGCCGATAAATTTAACAAGGGCCTCAAAAAAATAAAACAGAGCGGCGAATATCAACGCATTATGCAGGAAGCGAAAAACAATTAAAAAGGGCTTACATTAAGAAAGCCCCTCTTCTATCTACACTAAATCTTTGGCTAAACTTTGAATCAACTGCCAAACCTCCCGTACATGCTGCTGATTAACTTGCGTTTGGCCAATCACCATTCTAAGTGCCAGTTGATGATTGATTTTAGTATGGGTCATAAATACCTTGCCGCTGGCATTGATGCGGCGCAATAGTTCCATATTGATCTCATCACTGGCTTTTAAGCGAAAACAGAGCAAATTAAAGTGCCGCTGGGCAAGCACTTCAAAATGCCGGTCTTGGCTTACCCAGCGCTCTAGTTCGGCACTTAAATCAATATGATGAGAAATCAAATCACTTAAGCCATCGGTGCCATACCAGCGCATTACAAACCAAAGCTTTAAAGCCCTGAATCGCCGCCCAAGGCCCACGCCCCAATTCATAAAATTAGTTTGATCGGTACTATTGGGTGATTTTAAGTACTCAGGAATCAGGCCCAGCGTAAATGTTTTCAGCAGGCTTTCTTTATCACGAATAAAAAATGCCGAGCAATCAAAATTGCAGAGCAGCCATTTGTGCGGATTCACCACCATACTATCGGCCTCGGTATAGCCTGTTGCCAATTGCCGCACTTCTGGCAGCATCAGCGCTGATCCGGCGTAAGCCGCGTCAATATGAAACCAAATCTGCTGTGCTTTGGCAATTTTGGCCATCGCCGCCAAGTCATCAACGGCGGTGCTGCCCGTGGTGCCCAATGCACCCACCATGAAAAACGGGGTAAAGCCTTGCTTGATATCCTCTGCAATGGCTTGCTGTAGCAGATCAATCCGTATCGATTGATGTTCATCGACAGGGATTTTCCTTAAGTTCTGCTCGCCTATTCCTGCAATTTTTATCGCTTTTTCAATCGAGGTATGGGCTTCAGATGAGCAATAGGCGCTTAATTTAAACCCCGCAACGCCTGTTTTGTTGGATTGAAACTGCGTCGCTTTCTCTCTGGCTACCAAGAGTGCAATCAAGGTAGAGCTAGATGCTGAATCTTGAATCACACCTGAAAACGCCTCAGGTAAACCCCATAATTGACGCAGCCATTCCATCATTCTGATTTCTAATTCTGTAGCCGCAGGCGATGTTAGCCAGCTCATGCATTGCACGCCAAGACTGGCCACTAACATTTCAGCCAATACAGAAGGTGGGCTGGTATTGGAAGGGAAATACCCCATAAATTGGGGGTGCTGCCAATGGGTAATCCCCGGCACAATAATCTTTTTAAAATCGGCAAAGATCTGAGAGAAATGTTCGGCATCTTTGGGTGCAAAATCAGGAATCTGCTGCAAAATATCACCACCTTTTAAGGCGGCAATCACCGGATAATCAGCCACATTCTGCTGATAATCATTCATCCATTCGCCAACCTCGGCCAATGCGTGTTTAAAGTCTTGCTGCATCATGTAGCCCCTAATTCCAAAGCAAGAGTGGTTTTTCTAGCTGATAGCCCATAAACATTTGCGTGGTGATTCTGTCTTCCCCCAAAAACGCGCAAATGGCATGCGGTTTACGGCAGTTAAAAATAACTAAATCACCTTGCTTGGGTTTTATTTTGATAGGAGCAGGTAATGCTGCCCGCCATTGCTCTGGAGCTTGAGTAAAAGGCGTTAGAGCAGGGATATCCCATATTTCTAATTCACCGCCCACATCGGGTACTTTTAAATAAATATTGGCGGCAAGCTGGGTATCTAATTCGGCATATTTGGGCGGCAAAGCATCAAAGTGTGGCTCTAATGCGCTTAAATAAGATTGCTCCGCCTTGCTAATTCTCACAATACCCGCCAGCATTTTCTTATTTTGAAAATGAGCCACGGTTGCACCAGGAATAAATAACTCATCTAATTCTAAGCGCAATTTATCAATAGGCGATAAAAAGTGCTCGCAATACGCACGCAAGCGCTCAATTTGTACGCTGGCTTCACGGTAGTATTCATTTATTTTTTCGGGGTGATCCGCATTATAAGTGCTATTAAAAGGAATACCGATTCGGTCTACGCCAAAATACTTTTGTAGCAGTGTTTCATCCTCAACCACTTCGTGGGTATAGGGATCTATATCTTGGCTGCGCAATATATTATTACTTAATAAATCACATAAATGTGCGGGGTAATAGGCTTCTATCACCACAGCAGCAATCTCATCATGAATAAGATCACTAATTAAATCAGGCGATAATTTTTTAGCGACTTTGATTATTCTTTGACCCATAAGACCATACTCCCATACGTTAAAATACTCAGTTGATCTAATAAATTTTTTTGATAGGGGAAGTGCGATTGGCCATCTGTTTGGGCGTTTCATACCCATAAAAAGTAAGATTTAGAAAATACGCGCCCCCAATCCAATTAACCTAGCTATTGGTCATGGATTTGCCGCACACATATTGAAGCATCGTAGGGCGAGTATAAGCCGCGAGTTTTTCAGTATCGCTCGTTCCCTACAAATAGCATTTTGCTTCAGTTAACAGGATTGAAGCCCCATCCTTAGCAACTACTTCATGCCAAATCAACCCACCATCAAGTTTTATGAGACTACCATGTTGGCCTTAAATAGTAATAAGAATTATTACTATTTAAACGTAAATTTATGACGAAAAACACCGCACCAGCAAACTTTCCCACCTACGATATTCTTTTAAATGCCACTAGGATATTACTTATGCATAACAGACTACTTAAGGGAAGCCCCCAGTAATCAAAGTGTCACATTGTGCTTAACAATGGTTCTCCTTTCAGATATTTCGCATTCCAAATGCGTCAGGAGAACACATGCAAGAATGGGTTAATGCGATTAATAGCTGGGTCTGGAGCCCTGCCCTGATTTACTTATGCCTTGGTGTAGGGCTGTATTTTTCGATCCGCACCCGCTTTATGCAAATTCGCCATATCCGTGAAATGGTTCGCCAGATGTTCAATGGCAAGGCATCTGCTGCAGGCGTTTCATCATTCCAAGCACTGTCTTTATCGCTTTCTGGGCGTGTGGGTACCGGCAATATTGCTGGAGTTGCCACTGCCATCTCTTTTGGTGGGCCAGGCGCCATTTTCTGGATGTGGGTGGTGGCTTTCTTAGGCGCAAGCACTGCTTATATCGAATCGGTACTTGGCCAGATTTATCATGAAAAACACGAAGGCCAGTATCGAGGAGGCCCCGCTTTTTATATTGAAAAAGGCTTGGGCTGGAAGTGGTATTCCATACTGTTTGCCTGTGTCACCGTCATTGCTTGCGGAGTGTTGATGCCCGGCGTTCAAGCCAATGGGATTGCGGCAGGCTTAAAAACAGCATTTGGCATAAGCCCTGAGGTAACTGGTGCAATCGTGGTGCTACTACTTGGGATGATTATTTTTGGCGGGGTAAAACGTATTGCCAATGTAGCGCAAGTGGTGGTGCCCTTTATGGCGCTGGGCTATATATTGATTGCCTTTGTGGTGATTTTGCTCAATATCCAGCAATTACCTGAAGTATTTATGCTGATTATTCGCTCTGCCTTTGGCTCAGAGGCAGGCATGGGTGCCATGTTAGGCTTGGCCATTCAATGGGGTGTAAAGCGCGGCATTTATTCAAATGAAGCAGGCCAAGGCACGGGGCCGCATGCGGCTGCTGCAGCCGAAGTAAAACATCCCGCCCAGCAAGGCTTGGTGCAAGCGTTTTCGGTGTATATCGATACGCTATTTGTATGTTCTGCCACGGCCTTTATGATTTTAATTACTGGAAAATACAATGTGGTGGCTCCCGATGGGCAAGCTATTTTCACCGGATTAGCAGGGATGACAGCAGGGAGTGATTTTACTCAGGCAGCGGTAGAGCAAGCCCTGCCCGGCTTTGGCTCCATGTTTGTTGGCATTGCCCTGTTCTTTTTTGCCTTTACCACAATTTTGGCTTACTACTATATTGCCGAAACCAATATCGCTTTTTTAGCCCGTAAAATTCCTTCTGCCGGACTATTTTTCATCTTAAAAATAGCCATTTTAGGTGTCTCGTTTTATGGCTGCATTCGCACGGCAGAGTTAGCTTGGGGATTAGGCGATATGGGGGTTGGGCTGATGGCTTGGCTCAATATTATCGCCATTATTGCACTGCAAAAACCGGCCTTGGCCATGCTAAAAGACTATGAACAACAGCTCAGCCTTAAGCAAGATCCGGTGTTTAACCCTAGTGCCTTGGGGCTCAATGTAGCCAAGCATTGGCATGTTAAGCATTTAGAATCTACAGCAGTGCCAGAAGCGCCAAAAGCTTAGTAAAAAACAATGCCGACCCTATGTATGGAGTCGGCATTGTTTTACTAGGGGTAAGCAGGTAAATCAAACTTAGCGCAGCACCGTTGCTAAAGCGTGCACACACAGGGCAATATTTTCTCGCCGAGCGCCGTAGCCCATCAAGCCAACTCGCCATGCTTTACCCGCCAGCACACCCAAACCAGCGCCAATTTCTAGGTTGTAATCTTCTAGCAGCGCCTTCCGCACTGCCGCATCATCCACGCCTGCAGGGATATGCACGGTATTAAGCTGAGGCAGGCGGTGGGCTTTATCCACTACAAACTCTAGGCCCAAAGATTCTAAACCATGGCGCAGCAGCTGATGCATATCGGCATGGCGCTGCCAAGCGTGCTCTAAGCCTTCGTTCGCCAGTAAACGTAGCGATTCATGCAGGGCATACAGCGTATTAACTGGCGCAGTGTGATGATAGCTGCGCTTAGCACCACCCGTTGCATCGCCCCAATAGCCCATCACCAAGCTTTGGTCTAAAAACCAGCTTTGCACCGGTGTTTTGCGGGCTTTTAATTTAGCCACGGCCGTATCAGAGAACGACAGCGGCGATAAACCCGGCACGCAGGATAGGCACTTTTGGCTACCCGAATACACCGCATCAATGCCCCATTCATCCACGCGTAACTCCACGCCACCAAGGGAAGTCACCGCGTCTACAATCGTCAGGCAATCGTATTGTTTTGCCAGTGCGCATAAAGTTTTGGCATCTGACAATGCGCCGGTCGAGGTTTCTGCATGCACAAAAGCAAGAAATTTGGCTTCTGGATGCGCCTTGAGCGCATCTTCGACTTGGTTTGGATTAACCGGCTCACCCCAAGCGTTATCTACCAGCACGGCAATCGCGCCAAGGCGCTCCACGTTTTGGCGCATCCGTTCGCCAAATACGCCATTGCGGCAAACAATCACCGTTTCGCCAGGTTCTACCAAATTAACAAAACACGCTTCCATCCCTGCCGAGCCGGGGGCAGACACCGCCATCGTGACCGAGTTTTTGGTTTGAAATGCATACTGCAGCAGGGTTTTAATCTCATCCATCATGCCCACAAATAACGGATCTAAATGCCCCACCGTGGGCTTAGACAGTGCTGCCAGCACGGAAGGATAAATATCAGAAGGCCCAGGCCCCATCAAAATGCGATGTGGCGGGAAGAAAGGCATAATCATCGGTGGCGTAAACATAAGAGTCTCCGTTGTGGGTAGTCGCATTATCGGTCTTTTTAGCCCGTCTTACGGCAGCGGAAAACACTTATGTTGCTGCAGTGCAAAAAAAGCATAGGTTTCACCCGCTCGACAAATTCTGCTTTAAGCAGAATGTCATCCTGCAAGCGTACACTTACACTGAAAGCCAACTTGTAGAGTAGGCAAAGGTGCTTACCCATGCCAATGCACAGTGAGGGTAAAAACCCCAGCTACAAGCTCAAATACTAAGCGCAGTCCTTAAGAAATCCAATTACATCGATTTCATTGAAAAAGCGACATTGCTGTATTTTTTACTAGAGGGGGCCTCGAAAAACCTATATTTCTAAATAAGACAAGGCGCGTATTAAAAAAATCGACGCTGCATATGCTTGATATGTAAGGAGGTTTTTTTAATGCGCAACGCAGTATTATGAGATCAGATGGGATTTTCGAGGTTCCCTAAAGAATCTATCTAAGGAAAGCGGATGCTAAGCGATCAAGAAATTGGGCTCTATCTACAACGAATCAATTATTCTGGCAGCATTGCTGTAGATCTTGCTACGCTCACTGGCCTGCATCAAGCGCATATGCGGCATATTCCTTTTGAAAACTTAGACATCCACTTAGGCATTGCCATTGAGCTAAGCCACCCTGCTCTATTTAATAAAGTTATTTTAGATAAAAGGGGTGGTTTTTGTTATGAGCTTAATTATTTATTTTTTGCGTTACTTTCATCTATTGGCTTTAATGCGCAGCTGATCTCTGCCCAGGTTTTCAATGGCAAAAGCTATGGCCCAGATTTTGATCACCTATTGCTGCTTATCGCGCTAGAAGGTCAACAATTTATTGCTGATGTTGGCTTTGGTGATTCATTTCAAATACCCTTATCCATCCATAGCCCTGCAAATGAAAGTGCCGCTTACCAAATTATGCACAGCGATATTATTTATACTGTCATGCAAAAAAAGAGTAACCAAGAATATAAACCACAATATAAATTTACTTTAAATACCTATGCCATTAGTGATTTTTTTGATATGTGTCTATACCAGCAAACGTCCCCTGCTTCTCATTTTACACAAAAATCAGTTTGCTCAATCGCAACACCAGAGGGGCGAAACACCATCTCAAATGGCTGTGTCATTCAAACAAAGCATGGCCGCCGCACTATTTACCATATCAATGGCAGCACAGAATATCGCCAGCTTTTACAGCAGCACTTTCAAATTTCACTTGCAGAAAATGCCCGCATTGCGGCACTTTTGCATGTAAAAAAAAAGGGGCAGCCAAGTACGTAGCCAACAAGTATGCAAATGGCATATTTGCTCTGCTTTAATTTATGCAAATCAGTACAGAGCCTATCCCCGAATACTTTGGTCGGAATAGGAAATCCAGTGGTGCTGCTGGGTTCCTGAGCAAAAGGCAGGGGATGTTTGGTTTACTGCTTAAGCTTTAGGCGATATCGCCAAGACATCGCTCAGAATGACTACTGCAAACTATCTTCCCCCTTTTACAAACAAGCCAATTGCATATCTGCAAATATAAAAAACATGACTTTTTACCCTTATAAAACAAATATAAAATAGGCAATAACATCTATCCTATTAAGATTGATTGATGTAAATTAGAAATTAATTCTGACAAAAAATAATTAACTTACTAAATCTTATTTACCTATTTAAGGTAATCGCCTCGCCACTAGTAAGCCACCTCTCCCATGGCTCACTTAAGCGGTTTTTAATACACGCTGAAAAATCTTCCCGATCAGCTCACATCTTCACCTTACGGTTACTGAATATCAAATGCCGCTTGATCGTAAAGATTTTTTCTTTATGTAGCCTTTCGGCAAAAACAGGACCTTAATATGTTTGATCTGACGCTAATTTCATCTGAGCTAGCATGGCCTATCAGCTTGCTTATCGCTTGGTTTGCAGGCGAATACGGCTATCGCTGGGCAAAAATCCCCCGTATCAGTAGTTACGCCATCGTGGGGTTTTTATTAGCCTCATCGCAAGCGGGCCTGCTACCCATCGGGCAATCTAACAGCGTGCTATTGCTGAGCAATGTAGCATTTGGCTTAATATTATTTGAAGCGGGATATCGGATTAATTTGCGCTGGCTCATCCACAACCCATGGATAAGCCTTACCTCACTAACCGAAGCCACACTGACTTTTGCTGCGGTTTATGCTCTGGCTAGCGGCTTTGGCGTGGCATCTACCAATGCTCTGCTACTGGCGTCCCTCTCTATGGCCACCTCTCCTGCGGCCATTGTGCGGGTGATTAACGAGCAGCGTAGCGCTGGGCAAGTCAGCGAGCGCTTATTGCATCTTTCTGCCCTTAATTGTGTATTAGCCGTGTTTGTTTTTAAGATTGTCGTTGGGCTACTGGTATTTGAAACCACAGGCAATATCTGGCACGCAGCATCTAGCAGCTTACTGGTTTTAGCCGCCTCGGCTTTGCTAGGGGGATGCTTAGGGCTGATTATGCCCCTGCTTTTGCGTGGCATTAAATGGCCTAATCAAGACAACACTTTGGCTTTTGTGATTGCCCTTGTGCTATTGGTTGCACTCAGTGAAAGCCTGAAGCTTTCTGCCGTATTAGCCACTCTGACCTTTGGCTTAGTGGTGCGCCATCGTCGCCTAGAGTTTCACCCTGTGCAACGTGGCTTCGGTGCTTTAGGTGATTTACTTTCTTTGCTGCTGTTTGTCTTTATTGCCTCCACCTTACAGTGGCAGCATGTCATCTCAGGCATGGGCCTAGGTTTAGCCATCATTGCCACGCGTATGCTGGCTAAAATGTGCGGCATCAGTGTTTTTGCGCATATTAGCGGGATTTCCTGGCGTAAAGGCATGCTGCTTGGCATCGCCATGAACCCTATGTCGGCCTTTGTGATTCTGATGCTGGAGCAAACCCGCCACCTTGGCATTAATCTGGCAGATCAGCTTGTTCCACTTGCCTCTGCGGCACTGATTTTAGAAGTCTTCGGCCCCATCATCACCAAGCAGGCCTTGATTTGGTCGCATGAAGTCCCTAAAAACAAGGAATAATCACCATGCCACTCGAAGCCTTCAGTACCTCGCAATCACTCAGCCTTGGGGTGGAGCTTGAATTACAACTCGTCAGCCTCAGTGATTTTGATTTAAGCGCATCCAGCCCAGATTTACTGGAGCTATTAAACCGCCTATCTTTTCCCGGCAATGTTACGCCAGAAATCACAGAAAGCATGATCGAGGTTTCCACCGATATTCAAACAGAATACCCAAAGTTGCTCTCACAGCTACAGAACATGCGCGATACGCTAGTAAAAGCAGGCGATAAACTCAATATTGGCGTCTGCGGCGGGGGCACACACCCTTTTCAACTTTGGTCTGATCGGCGCATTTTTAACAAGCCTCGGTTCAATGAAGTTTCTGAACTGTACGGTTATCTAACCAAGCAGTTCACTATTTTTGGGCAACACGTGCATATCGGCTGCACCAGCGGCGATGAAGCGATGTTTCTACTGCATGCGCTAAGCCGCTATGTGCCGCATTTTATTGCTTTATCGGCCTCCTCGCCATTTGTGCAAGGCAATGACACGCTATTTCACTCTGCACGGCTTAATTCTGTATTTGCTTTTCCTTTAAGCGGCCGCGCGCCATTTTTGCTGCGCTGGGAAGACTTTGAACAACAATACTTTGCAAAAATGGCGTTAACTGGCGTTGTCAAAAGTATGAAAGATTTTTACTGGGATATTCGCCCCAAACCCGAGTTTGGCACGATAGAGTTACGCGTCTGTGATACGCCGCTGTCTGTGGAGCGAGCCGCCGCACTTGCTTGTTACTTACAAGCCCTTTGTCGCTATTTACTCGAGCAATATGAAGCGCCGCCAGTAGAAGATGATTACCTTGTTTATAATTACAACCGCTTTCAGGCCTGCCGCTTTGGCCTAGATGGCACGCTGGTTCACCCTAAAACCTATCAGCAAATTAGCTTGCGGGAGGATATCGGCAATACCTTAAACCGCATCCAGCCGCATGCCGCTGCATTAAATAGCATCCCTGCTTTAGAGCATATTCATCAATTAATCATCAGTGGTGATGACGCCACTTTTCTGCGCCATGAGTATGACAAGCGCAACAATACAGCCGGCATGGTTAATGCTGCGATACAGCGGTTTCGCTATGGCAGCAATGCTTTTCCAAACAAATAAGCCGCCGCTTTGCTTATTAAAAAAGAAAGATTTGCTAAAGCCATTTGGAATAATGCCGATATAAATACCTCGAGCAAGCTTATGCTCAGGATTGGCTTTGCAAACCATCAACACCAATTTGGCTGCGCTCATGGTGCAGCGCAACCTCGAAAAATCACAAAATTCGCTGCTCACTTCCTTGCAGCGTTTATCCTCTGGTCTGCGCATTAATAGCGCGATGGATGACCCGGCAGGCTTAGCCATCGCAGACCGGATGGGAGCAAAAATACGTGGGATGACGCAAGCAAGACGCAATGCCAATGATGCGATTTCTATGGCGCAAACGGGCGAAGGCGCAATCACACAGCAAATTGATATCTTGCAGCGCATCCGCGAGCTGGCCGTGCAATCAATAAATGGCAGCAACTCAAATGCTGATCGTCAGGCCATGAATGCAGAAGTGATGCAGCTGGTAGCCGAGCTAGATCGAATTGCGCAAACTAGTGAATTTAACGGGCAAAAATTATTTGATGGCAACGCTTCAAATACGGCGTATCAAATCGGCCCGAATGCGGGCAATACCCTTAGCATTAATGCGCCAAACTTACGCACCCATCAGTATGGTAGTTACTTACTTGGCTCAGGCGCGGGCAGCGGTATTTTAAGCTGGAGCCACGCTTTAACTGGCACGGATCGGTATTTTGATGGCACATCGGGTACGGTCAATGTAGCCAGTGGCGCAATTCTAAGCGCTGGCTCGCTCAATATAAATGGCGCACAAGTCAGCTTATTAAATACCGATATGGCGAGCACTATTGCGGCCAAGATTAATCACAGCGCAGCAGGCGTGCAAGCCTCAGCGCGCACCGAGGCCATGCTTTCCCTTGGCTCTGGTCACTACGATTTAATGGTGGGATCTAAATCCAGCGCCTTCACCGCCGTTCATTTTAATATCAACGATGATAATCAAAATGGCCAGATTGATCACGATGAATACGCCGCTGCCATTAATGCTTTTAATGCCAAATCCTCTAAAACCGGCGTGCTGGCCCAGCTGCAGGCGTTTTCTACCACAGCGGGCGAAACGTCATATGGCATACAACTACTCAATGAAGAAGGCAATAATATTGTTTTAGCCAGTGATGCCGCTGCCACTAATGGCTTTGGTGGCGGCGTTTCTATCTGGAATTATGACCCCTTATCCTCTAGTGGCAGTATTCAGCGCCGAATCGAATCGGTACTAAATATACCCAGCTCGGGCAGCGTTAGTTTTGCGGGGCAAGTTAGGCTAAGTGATTCCCATGCATTTAGCATCAGCAGCGATAGCACGCTAGAAACACGCAATGGCGTTATTTATAACGGTGCAAATAATGGCGCACTTCTGCCCAATGCTTTGATTCACTCAATCTTAAGCGCTGTTGATAAACTGGATGTATCAAGCGTCAATAAAGCGATCCAAGCCCTAAGCATGAGTGATCAGGCGATGGAAACCCTCAATACCGAGCGCTCTAAACTTGGCGCATTTCAAAACCGCATGGGGTTTACGATGGCCTATCTGGATAACAGTATTGAAACCACCAGCGCTGCCCGTAGCCGCATCATGGATGCAGATTTTGCCGCAGAAACTGCATCACTGGTGCGCTCGCAAATTTTAATTCAAGCAGGCACAGCCATGCTCACAATTGCCAATGCTATGCCTAATCAAGTACTTAGCCTACTAAAGACGATTGGCCGCTAAGCTTGTTTAGCCTTGAGACACACAGACATTTAGCCACCAATAAAACACCATTATTGTTGCGATCATGCAAATGTGGGTAAATTAATAAAATCAACATCACAGCCATCATGTTTATTGAGTATGAAATAAATAGTAAACATCGCTAGTAATAAAGGCATTGCTTATGTGACATGCTTTCTCTGTATTTAAAGCAAGTAACCTAAATAATCACGGCGCTTTTACCCGCCAAATAGCGAATAAACAGAGGCAGATTCACAATTATTCATACTTAACATGCAATCTAAGCCCTCTGCTATTGCTGGCTACAACTGTAATTCAACTAAACACGCAGCATATATCTAAGCGATTGATAGCCCGCTATTTAGTGCGTAGCTGACTTCAATTCAAACAATTAATGCAACTTCTCCTTTTACCTTTTAGATTTGCGGCCACGGCGCGGTAAAAACCAGCATAAATAACAAGGCAGCATTACCCTATTTCTTGATATCGCGCACATTTTAAATGCCCGCTCTCTTCTATGATTGAGTTGACTTAAACTCCTATGAAAAGCCGACCATGCTCGACCTCTCAACTTTTTTCCTTGGACGCCCCCTAGCTGCGCCGTTGATGAACGCGTCAGGCGTTTGGTGCAACGTAACGAATCAGCTCAATGCGCTCGCAAAGAGTGAAGCGGGCGCAATGGTGACTAAAAGCTGCACGCTGGTACGCCGAGATGGTAACCCAGAGCCGCGTTATCACACTTTAACCATGGGCAGTATTAATTCAATGGGTTTACCTAATGAAGGCCACCTTTATTATTTAGATTATGCCCAACAGCATGATTATGAAAATAAGCCTTTGTTTTTTTCTGTTGCAGGCTTAACGCTAGACGATAATTTAACAATGGTGGCGCAAATTCAAGATGCCTACACGCCCGCCATAGTGGAAATCAATCTATCCTGCCCAAATGTGCCTGGCAAAGCACAAATTGGCTATGATTTTGAAGCTTTAGATGTAATCTTGGCAGAAATTAGTTCTGCCTATGCTCGGCCTTTTGGGGTAAAGCTGCCGCCCTATTTTGATATTGCGCATTTTGATGAAGTGGCAGAGATATTAAATCGCTACGATAAGCTCGCTTTTATCACCTGCATTAATTCAATTGGCAATGGCTTAATGATTGATATTAATAGCGAAACTGTGCTTATTAAGCCTAAGCAAGGCTTTGGTGGGATTGGTGGCGAGTATGTATTACCCACCGCGCTTGCTAATGTCAATGCATTTTATCGCCGTTGTCCTAATAAATCTATTATTGGCTGTGGCGGTGTTAGCACCGGTGAGCATGTATTTATGCATTTATTAGCCGGTGCCAGCATTGTTCAAGTGGGTACGGCATTGTATGAAGAAGGTGTGGATATTTTTGCGCGATTAAAAATAGAGCTAGCACGAATCATGCAACAAAAAGGCTATCAGAAAATTGAAGAATATCAAGGAAAATTAAAAGCCATTTAAAAATAAAAACTAATACATATCCCTATTGATAATCCCATCCGTCTACGCTTACTATCTCTCGGCGCGTTATAGCGTGGCTCTGTAAATTTCAGTTTTTATATTGGATATGTGTAGTTTTATCAGTAACTACACTCCAGCTTGGAGGAATAGCATGCGTACTCAATGTCTTAAAACGGGTCTTACTCTTACCCTCATGTGTGCAGCCTTTGCTGCTAGCGCCGCCGATGCACTTCCTCGAGTGACTATTTTAGCCACCGGCGGCACCATTGCGGGTACGGGAGCCACTAGCACCACAACGGTAGGCTATATCGCCGCAAAAATCGGTGTAGAGCGTTTGATTGAAGCAGTGCCTGAATTGCAAAAAGTAGCCCACGTCAAAGGCGAGCAGGTTTTTCAAATCGCTAGCGAAAACATGAGTAACGATCACTGGCTAAAGCTTGCTAAGCGCGTGAATGAAGTACTTAAACAATCCGATGTAGACGGGATTGTAATTACCCATGGCACCGACACCATTGAAGAAACGGCTTACTTTTTGAATTTAGTGGTTAAAAGCAAAAAGCCTGTTGTGATTGTAGGTGCAATGCGCCCTGCCACCGCTATCAGCGCGGATGGCCCTATCAATCTTTATAATGCAGTGGCTTTAGCGGGCAGCAAAGAAGCGGTAGGTCAAGGTGTATTAGTGTCTTTAAATGACGAAATCCAAGGCGCACGCGATGTCACCAAAACCAATACCATGACTGGCAATACCTTTAGAGCGCCAGAGCTAGGTAGCCTAGGTTATATGGTATCGGGCCAAGCTAAATTTTACCGGAGCAGCACTCGTAAACACACCAGCGAAACCGAATTTGACGTCAGCCGCCTAGAAACCCTGCCTGCTGTGGATATTGCTTACGGCTCGGCCAATGCTAACACCCTCGCAATTGATGCATTTGCTGCCGCTGGCGACATAGGAATTGTATATGCAGGTACGGGTGATGGCAGCTTATCCACTGCAGTGCGTACCCGCCTTACCGAACTCCGCCAAAAAGGCATTCATATTAATCGCTCATCCCGCGTAGGCAACGGCCCAACCGTTCGTGGCGGTGAAAATGATGATGACAAAACCGATTTCACCGTATCCGACACCCTTACCCCACAAAAAGCCCGCATTTTGTTGATGCTAGCGCTGACTAAAACCAAAGACAGCAAAGAAATTCAACGCATGTTTTACACTTACTAAACGAAGCATAAAATTAGTCTGAATTTAGTTAATAAAAACCGCTGCAAGCATCAATTTGCAGCGGTTTTTTTACGCGTTCTTATTTTAAGGTATAGCTAAGTTACTAAAGTTTTTCCTAACAAACTCGCTACTAAACTGTCCTAATAAGCGATGAGTATGCGTAGTTGGGTGCATATTATCCCAAAATACAAATTCATCTGGATTGGAGCATTCTGGGCGTGGTTTTTGTGCCTGCATATATACGGTGCTGGCCGTAGAATTAATATTTAAGCAAGATTGCGTGGTGTTTTTTACATTGTATTTACTAGGGTGATCTAATAAATCAGTAAACATGGTATTGGTATCAAAGAGTTGAATATTTAAACGCGCCCCATGTTTAACCCGCAGCGCTTTTAATAACAGAGCGAGCCGCTGATTGTAATCAATCACTTGCGCCGCCACTTTATCCGCGTCATTACGCATTTTAAATACCGGCACCCGCGCTATATTGGGTAGATTAAGTAGCAATATATTGCTGCCGCCCGCTGCAATCAGCTTATCTAAAGCCGTGGTTTGTGCCGTAATCAATTGATCGACACTACGGCCATAGTTTAATAAATCATTCCCACCAATAAGCATGGTGAACAAAGTATTTTCGGGGCGATATGCTGGCGCTTGTGACATATATTCCGTCCAAGACTGCACCTGTTGAATAAGCCCTGGCACCACTAAATGCGTATCCGCTGCAGAGCCACCAATAGCCCAATTATAAAGAGGCAATTTTAAATTGTCGGCCAAATACTCAACCCAAACATGGTCATTACTAAAGCGGCCAATAAACCACGCTTTTGAATTCGGTAATTTCCACATTGAGGCGTTATACATATTTTGCGTATCAGAAAGACTATCACCAAAGGCAATGACTTTATTGAGCGTATGACTTTGCGTTGCCTGATCATTAGTCCATACCGTGGCATTAAACGATAGAGCATTATTGGCCGCGGCCACCAGTGCCACCGGCGTTTTAACGCCCAGCTGACTTAATGTTTGTCTACAAATGCTGCTCAGGGTATCTTGGGCTACATCGCTATAAAACATATTCTTCCACTGGAATTGGCCATCTGCCCACCAGTTGCCATAGAGCTTGTAATAAGCACCGCTACTTGGATCCGTCGCCCAAGCATAAGTTGTGGCAGGCTGACTTAATTCATCCTTTAGCCGGTAATAGCAACGCAAATAGGTGTAAGTGTAACCACCTAAGCGCATTGCCCTAGCGGCTGCGGGGGCATTTCGCAATTCTGCGGCACTGAGTGGTTTTTCCGCAGATAACACGCCACCTAACTGCGCATCAGGGCTTTCATCGGCAAAAACTACGGCGGAAGAGATCAGCAAGCTAGTTAGTAATAAATATCGCATCGATGGTTATCCACTCAGAATATTATCATTTACTTATACTAATCCAACCCCAAAGCACAACCTATACCTTGAAACACCCATACACAGCCAATAAAAAAGGCGAAAAGCTTGCTGCTTTTCGCCTTTAAAATAACTAACAATCAAACACCGCCTTTAAACTCGATTACCGCGCATAGCCTTGTGCAGGAACAATGACCAAGGCGGCACGCTGGCCAATGCTGATATCTGGGTTAGGGAAGATCAATCTGGCATCTATCTCATTCACCACATGCTGAATATCCCCCTCTTCGGCCAATAGCGTACCAAGCGGCAATGGGGCAAAGTTATCTGTATGGGCATCAATGTGCAAGGTAAATGTATTACTTTGCTTGATAATCTCGCGCGAAACTTTAAACAGGCGGATATGCGCCGGAACCACCTCGCACTCTGGTAACGCCCCACTGATCATGTTTTCTAAATAAGCGTGCATTTTGCTTAGATCAAGCACCGCGTTCTGGCCAAAGGGCATGGCTCTGCCCAGCTCGATCGTAAACGCTGCGGCCCCACAATATTGGCTAGAAAAGAAAGAAAACGTTGTGGAGGTGGTGGATTGCATGAGCACCGCATCTACCCCAGCAGCAGCCAAGCGCGCCACTTGCAAGGGCTCAAAATTACGCCCATGTGGTGGCAAGGGGTAGATGGCAAACTTTTCAATTAATGAGCCATGAATAGCCGTGTGTAAATCGTAATGCAGGCGCGGCTTACCGTCCTGAATAGAGCGAGAAAAAAACCGCATCAGCTGCATTTCTAGCATGGCAGCACGGCGCGCCTCCATGCCATCTTCTACCTCGGGCCTGCGGCAGAATAAGCGATTCATATCCTGCTCAATGCAGCGCACCCCTTGGCGCATTGCCTCAACATTGCCAAATATGCAGAGTACGCGGGCGCGTACGCGCAGCTCACCGCTTAGAATTTGACTCACCAACTGATCTAATAGCTCGACCGGAGCGGTTTCATTGCCGTGTATCCCACAGCTTAGTACCACATCTAATTGCCGATCACTGGGGTCTTTAGGCTCAAAGCGGATGACGCCCTCGTCCATGACTTGCACATGGGTGCCATTAGGGAGGCAATAAGGCAAGGCAATCGACGTTTTTCCTGCCAAGATTTGTGCTAAAAAAGAAGGATTCATTTTAGGTCTATGTCTTTGGTAACTTAATGAAGTCTAGGCCCTGTTGGTGTTTTTTTCACGCTAGCAAACATCAATAGCCTTAAGCACTTCTGCAGCTAGATATAATGTAAGGGCCCAGCAAGTAGTACCCTTACATTTTGTTGCCGCATATCAGTGATATTAATCAGCTTAACTGACAAGGGTAAATTGAGCCTAAATGTAAAATCTGCGTTAATTCATCCAAAGCCGTGCGCACTTCAGTAATTAACTGAGGGTCAACCAAATCCGCTTCGGTTAGGCGATCACGGTAGTGCTGATCCACCCAGTTATTTAGGCGGGTAAATAGTTGATCGTTCATCCAGATATGTGGATTCACTGCCGCCAGCTCTTGCTCTTGCAAAGCCACGCGTAAACGTAAGCAAGCTGGGCCGCCCCCGTTTTGCATGCTTTGTTTTAAATCGAACACCATCAGCTCGGCAATCGGCCCATTACTGGCCAGCATTCCTTGTAAGTACTCCCAAACCGCAGGCGTAGCGCGGCATTCATCGGGTACAACTAAGTTTTGACGGCCATCGCCACGCGCTAATAATTGGCTATTAAATAGGTAGGACTTCACCGCGTCCGCCACACTCACTTGAGCCAACGGCACTTCAATCACTTGTAAGCCACCACCCAGCTTAGCGTCTAGCTCGGCGTATACGGCGGCTTGGCGCAAAAATGCAGTTTCGTGGCTAAACAAAACATTTTGATTGCCCACCGAAATCACATCATTATGAAATACACCCGCATCGATCACGGCGGGGTTTTGCTGAGCAAAGACTAGCTTATCAGCGCTTAAGCCATGTAAGCGGGCAATCGCCTCCCCCGCTTCACGCGTTTGCCTTGCGGGGAATTTCTGCGGCTCAGTTTCACCCCCCCAATGCTGACGGCCATACACAAAGAACTCCACCCCAGGCTTGCCGTAGTCATGACAAAAACGGGTGTGATTGGCCGCGCCTTCATCGCCAAACACCGCCTGCATAGGCAGAGCATCATGATGGGCAAATACCGCATCATTATTAAACATCGCTTTAAGCGAGCGCGTGGTTTGCCCGTGCTCAATAGCGCGGTGAAATTTATTTTGTAAATTTGCCGCCGTAAAGTGCACACGGCCATCGCGGGTGTCGGCCGATGGGCTCACCGTTGCGGCATTGGCAGTCCACATACTGGATGCAGATGACACATTGGCCAACAAGCCTGGTGATGTTTTGGCGACCGCAGCCAATACCGCTGCATCCTCCCCAGCAAAGCCTAGTTCACGCAGTAAGCCAATGGCTGGGCGCTCTTGCGGCACAAATACGCCCTGCTTATAACCCATATCGGCCAGCGCTTTCATTTTAGCGAGACCTTGCTTGGCCGCCTCACGCGGATTGGCGGCTTTATTGGCATTGGATGTGGAAGCCACATTGCCAAAAGAATGACCGCCGTAATGGTGGGTTGGGCCAACTAAACCGTCAAAATTCGCTTCAAAACTCGTCGACATGTATTTATTCCTTTCCAATGACCATGCCCGGCGGCAATTTTGCGGGCATAACAAGTAGTTCTGATTCTAAAGAAGCAACAGGATAAGCACAGTAATCTGCTGCGTAATAAGCGCTTGGGCGGTGATTGCCACTCGCCCCAATCCCACCAAAAGGCCCAGCACTGGATGCGCCCGTCAGTGGTTTATTCCAGTTCACGATGCCTGCGCGGGATTCGCGCCAAAACACCTTGTAGCGCTCATGGCTATCGGATAAAAGCCCCGCAGCTAAGCCAAAGCGGCTGCGATTAGCCAAGCGAATAGCCTCATCAAAATCAGCATAGCGCTGCACTTGTAATAAGGGGCCAAAACACTCTTCATCAGGCAAATCAGCCACATCGCTTACATCAATCAATCCAGCAGAAAGCAGCGCAGTAGCGGCATCTAAGCGGCGCATTTCTAAAAGCATTTTACCGCCTTTTGCCAGTAGTTGGCTTTGCACTGCTAGCATATTATCAACCGCCACCATCGAGATCATTGCCCCCATAAAAGGCGGAGGCTCCGCATCCCAAGCACCCACCCTAAGCTCGGCACTGACTCGCACTAGCCGATCTAAAAATGCATCACCCCATTCGCCCTTAGGCACAAATAAGCGCCTTGCGCAGGAGCAACGTTGGCCTGCCGAGATAAATGAGGACTGAATAACATGATGAATTGCGGCGGGAATATCTCTGACTTCATCCACAATCAAAGCGTTATTACCACTCATTTCAAGTGCTAATATTTTATCAGGGCGGCCAGAAAACTGTTGATGTAATAGATGCCCCGTGGCCGCACTACCAGTAAAAAACACGCCATCCAAACCGGTATGCGCCGCAAGCAATGCACCTGTTTTGGGGCCGCCTTGCAGCAAATTAATCACTCCAGCGGGTAAACCTGCCGCCAGCCATAGCTCAACCGTTTTTTGCGAAGTCATTGGGGTAAGCTCAGATGGCTTAAACACCACCGTATTACCAGCCAGCAGCGCAGGCACAATATGCCCATTAGGCAAGTGCCCAGGAAAATTGTAAGGACCAAGCACCGCCACTACGCCATGCGGGCGGTGCCGTAACACCGTGCTGGCATCGCCCTGGGTTGATTCTTTACGATAGGTGCGCTCTTCAAAGGCACGAATAGAAAAATCAATTTTACCCACCATGCTGGCCACTTCCATCGCCGCTTCCCAGCGTGGCTTGCCTGTTTCTAAACCGATGGTTGCGGCTAATTCATCTAGGTTGGACTGCAGTAAATCTGCAAAGCAGCGCAGCACTACGATGCGGATACTCAGCTCCGTATCGCGCCACGAGGCAAACGCGGCCCGCGCAGCACCCACCGCAGCATCGACCTCATGCAAGGTTGCGGCATTGCCCACCCAAACGGCTTGCTGACTAACAGGATTGCGCGAAGTCCACGCCTCCCCTTTGCCAACCAACCAGCGCCCATCGATTAATTGCATGCACTACTCCTTAGCAGAAAGCGGTACGGCGCGTACGCTATCTCCATTGGCAATACCCAATTGATCTAAGCTGGCTTGGCTTAATTGCAAGCTGTGCTTGGATTTATGCGCCATAGCAATAACACAGCGAAACCCTAATAGCTGACGATTAGAAACCAAGTACGGCACACCACCATCAGCGGCCACATCGGCTAATTCAGCGGCATAACAATGACTAGCCCGCACCGCGCGAATTTGATTTAAATCGCACTCCAGCGTTGGGCCGGCATCAAAAATATCGACATAACCTTGGTAGCGAAAGCCTTCCGCCTCCAACATGGCTCGTGCTGGGCGGGTTGCACTGTGCACTTCTGCGATCGATGCACGGGCTTCATCGGATAAAAAGCAGGTATAGATTGGGTGCTGCGGCATCAGCTCCGCAATAAAGGATTTGCTGCCCACATAAGATAAGAAATCCGCGCGGGCAAAATCCATACGAAAGAAATGACGCCCTAAGCTTTCCCAAAATGGCGAGCAACCCGCCTCATCCGAAATGCCGCGCATTTCAGCAATAATCCGCTGCGAAAACCGCTCGGCGTGCTCCGCCATAAATAAGAAACGTGCCTTAGACAACAAGCTGCCATTGCCGTCTTTACGGTAGTCGGGTAGTAAAAATAGTGAGCACAGCTCACTTGAGCCAGTCATATCACTGTTTAAAAATAAGGTGGCTAGCTGCTTATAAATACCCAGCTCACGCGAAGCATGCACATTCAGGCCAACGCGGTAGTTGTACCAAGTTTCATGCATCCCAACTGCCGCTTCAATGGCAGAAGTGCCGACTATTTTTCCGCTGATTTCATCTTCCAGCACAAAAACATAGCTGGCGTCTGCAATATCTGGCGCCGCCGCATTTAAAGACGCTTCGCTGGCCAGAATACGGGTAGACAAGCGCTCGGGATTGGCTTGTAAGGTAGTTACCCCCACCCCAGCGTCTTTAGCTAAATTTAATAGCGCGGGTAAATCTCCAGTCTCAATTGGACGGATCAACATACAAAAAACTCCTTTAAACCCAGACCTGATACGAACACGAATTCAGGCGCTGCAGGCATTTGATTCATTTCTGAGGAAGTTACTGTCTTCAACCCCAAGCCTCAGGCAATGCCGAAGAGGGATAAACCTATGAGAGCAAAGGTAAATTCAGCGTAAATTCACACTATTTACCCGCAAAACAGAAAGGATGCAGATACCAACAGAGCCTAGAGAGCCTAGCAAAGCTCACCCTGTATTACATCGGGACAAGTCCCAACTGAAGACTATCCTTCTGCAAATAGTGGGCAGTGCAGCATATTGCTTTCAAGTTTGCTTAATATTGACTATGAATAACTCATAGCGTAGCTGACACAAAGCACAGAAATAACTGGCCACAAGCTCAGTAGAGGGCGAATTATCGTCAAGAATGCGTATGGCTGCACCTATTTAAGCACTATGAATTAGAAACAAAGCGGAAAGCTAGGGTGATTAAAACCAACAAATCACTTTAAAAACCACGTCTTAAGCAATGACTTACATAAGCATACTTACGCGCCACTACTCGCGAGTTTTGATCTCCCGGCCCTAAGCAGGATGCCCTTATGCCGATTACACACAGTACGAACAACAAGCTTTGCTCGATTACGATTAGTGGAGAAATGTCGATTTACACCGCAAAACTTACTCAATCCACCCTAATAGAGCTGCTACAAACCGAAGGCCAGATTCATATTGATCTATCCGAAGTCAGTGATATCGACAGCACAGGAGTCCAGCTTTTACTAAGCCTTAAAAACTTTGCCAATACACAAAACATCCCCCTACAATTTCATGGGCACAGCCAATGCGTATTAGATGTGATCGATCTTTACAATATTGCTGCCGAGCTAGGGGATCCTTTGGTGTTAACCCAACGCTAAAGACTTAGGTTTTCCTTAGAGCGCCGCTCAGGCTGTGCAAGGAGTAAAAAATGGATCTAGACTCCGCTAGAGGTGCGCTCATCGAAGAGGCGCGAGATTTACTGATGTCGATGGAATCAGCGCTGCTGACTATCGAAGACGAAAGTGTCAGCGAGGATGAAATTGCGGCTCTATTCAGGGTGGCTCACACCATTAAAGGCTCGGCAGGGCTGTTTGCTTTAGATCTTATTGTTGATTTTACGCACAGCATGGAAAGTGTGCTGGATTTAGTCAGGAGCAAAGAAGTAACTATTGATGGCATCATGATTTCATTATTACTACATTGCAAAGACTATCTCAGTTTATTAATTGGTGCTGTAGAAAACAAAACAGAGCATATCGATCCAGATTCAAAGAATCGCAACTTATTATTAACACAGCTCGATTTCTATCTAAATACTTCTAATGGTTTGAAAGTACTAGAAGTAGACAACCCAATAGAAAAAGACCAGCAAACCAGCCGAGATGATGCGCACTGGCATATCTCATTACGTTTTGCTAAGCACATTTTGCAAAATGGCTTAGATCCTTTGGCTTTTATTACCTATCTAGCCACATTAGGCAGAATTAGTTATATCTATACAATAACCGACAAAATACCTCCATTAGCAGAAATGGATGCCGAGCACTGCTATCTAGGATTTGAAATTGATTTGGAATCAAGTGCGGATAAACAAACTATTGAAAATGCTTTTGAATTTATTAGAAAAGATAGCACTATACGCATTATTGCACCCCATTCAGAAATACAAGATTATATTGATTTAATTCACTCTCTACCTGAATCACCAAAATTACTTGGCGAGATTCTTATTAAGGGTAAATCTATCACACCATTAGAATTGGAAGAAATTTTACACATCCAAAGATCAAGGCCTGAGCGCCCTTTAGGTAGTATTTTTATTGAGGAGAATATAGTAGCTGCTCCAATCGTTGAAGCGGCACTGATTAAACAAAAGCAAAGTGCTGACAAAAAGAGCCAAGAATTAAAATTTATTAAAGTTGAAGCGGGCAAGCTAGATTTTCTTATTAATTTAGTTGGGGAGTTAGTGATTGCAGGCGCGGCGGCCAATTTAATTTCAAAAAAAATCAAAGATCCTAGCATGTTTGAAGCCTGTACTAATCTTTCTGATTTAGTAGAGCAGATTAGAGATGGCGCACTGAATTTAAGAATGGTACAAATTAAAGAAGTTTTCGATCGATTTCCTAGGGTAATTAGAGACGCATCTAAGGATTTAGAAAAACAAATCGAGCTTAAATTAATCGGCACAGAAACCGAACTTGATAAAAGCATGATAGAAAAATTGAATGATCCATTAATGCATATTGTTAGAAATGCGATTGATCATGGGATTGAGCCACCACAAGAGCGTATTGCCAAAGGAAAGCCTGCTCAAGGGGAATTAACGCTGAGTGCTTTCCATGAATCAGGCAGTGTAGTGATTGAGATAAGCGATGATGGTGCAGGACTAAACAAAGAACGAATTTTAAAAAAAGCAATAGAAAAAAAATTGATTAACAAAGATGCAGTATTAAATGAGTATGAGATTTATCAGCTAATCTTTGAGCCCGGCTTTTCTACCGCAGAAAAAATAACCCACCTCTCTGGCCGAGGAGTAGGTATGGATGTAGTCAGACGCAACATTGAACAATTACGTGGCGAGGTAGAAGTATTATCAGAAGAAGGCACGGGCAGTATTTTTAGAATTCGCTTACCACTCACTATGGCTATTATTGATGGCTTTCAAGTACAAGTAGCCAATGCTACGTTTGTGATTCCACTGGATTTGGTTTTAGAGTGCGCAGATCTTACGCCCGAGAGCGAACAGCACAACTTTGTTAATTTACGTGGCAAGGTATTGCCTTTTATTCGCCTGCGTGATTTATTTGATTTACCCGAAAACACGGCAGAAAGAGAAAGTATTGTGATTGTACAATACGGGCAAAACCGTGCAGGCTTAGTTGTCGACAAATTAATTGGCGAATTTCAGGCCGTTATTAAGCCATTGGGTTTATTATTTAGAGAAGTAAAGGGCATTAGCGGATCAACCATTTTAGGCACAGGCCAAGTTGCTTTAATTTTAGATATCGCTCAATTAGTGCAATTTGCACACAAGAAATCTCATATAGAACAAACAAGCCAAATACGACACTTAAGCATAAAAACACCCTTATCGCTAATCAACAACAAATAAAGTGTTTGGAGAGAAAAATGTTTTTGGTTAGAAACTTAAAATTAGGTAAAAAATTAATCATAGCCTTTATGGCCATTGCTAGCTTGTCGCTTATAACAGGGATTATTGGCTTAATAAAAATAAACACCATGAATGATTTAATTTCAGACATGTATATAAATCAATTAAAACCAATAAAAGACATTGCCAACGCCAATACTAACGCTATTTACGTGGCTAGAAAACTAAATTTTTACTTAATTGCACACGATAAAGAGCTAAGAGAAAAAACATTTATTGAAATGGGCGCTAACGAAAAAAAAATGTTTAATTTTATACAAAGCTATCAAGCCTCACCACAAAGCACAGCCACTGCAGATATTTTGCAACAAATTCCTTTGCTATGGAAAAATTTTAAAATTGCACAGAAAAACGCTATCAATTTAGCCAATAAAAACAACGACGCTGGTGCCAGTAAAATAATTTCAGAGGAAGTTGGCCCTTCATTTCAAAAAATAGACGATGCCCTATCCGCACTGCTCGATGCCAATGAAGATCGCAGCAAAGCCCTCTTTGAAGATGCACAAGCATTGGCCAATAAAATAAACCTACTCATGTCTATCGTTATTAGCAGCAGTTTTTTAATTGCTATTGTTATTGCGCTATTTATAACCCGACAAATAACCCAGCAAATTGGTGGCGAGCCCAGTGAAGCCGTACGTATTGCCAAACAGGTCTCTGAAGGCGACTTAAGAAATACCAGCACCTTGGTTGCAGGGGATCAATCTAGCGTCTTATTTGCGTTGCACACTATGTGTACGACCTTAAGCAATATCATGAGCGAAGTGCATGGCACCTCTGATGCCCTTGCTAGTGCCTCTGAACAAGTGAATGCCTCCTCACAGAATTTAGCTCAAAATGCTTCAGAGCAAGCCGCTAGCATAGAGCAAACCAGTGCCGCATTAGAGCAAATCACCTCGACCATTTCCCAAAATAGCGAAAATGCAAAAGTCACAGAAGGCATTGCAAGCAATGCCTCTAGTAATGCCATCGAAGGCGGCGCAGCCGTAAAAGAAACAGCGCGGGCCATGCAGCAAATTGCTAATCGTATTCGTATTATCGATGATATTGCCTATCAAACTAATTTGCTGGCCCTTAATGCCGCCATTGAAGCCGCCCGTGCGGGGGAGCATGGCAAAGGCTTTGCCGTGGTTGCTGCAGAAGTGCGTAAACTCGCCGAACGTAGCCAAATTGCCGCCCAAGAGATTAGTGAATTAGCCAGCAATAGCGTTAATCAAGCCAGCAATGCAGGCGATAGGCTGGAAGAAATCGTGCCATTAATCAGAAAAACAGCCGATTTAGTTCAAGAGATATCTGCCGCCTCGCAAGAGCAAGCCAACGGGATCGAGCAAATTAATATGGCTGTTAGCCAATTATCACAAGCCACACAAGGCAACGCGGCAGCGGCGGAGCAGCTTAACTCTACCTCTGAAGAGCTTTCGATCCACGCTTCCCGTTTGCAAGAAATGATCGGTTTCTTTCAAACTGAAAAGACCATACACAAAGCTCTGCACAATATACCCACCCTGCATGCATCGATATCCGTAGCTCAACACGACAATCAATTTATTTCGTATTAAAGGATTACGCTAATGAATATGAATAAATTAAGAAGAAATGGCGAGCTTAAAAACATTGAAGCCGTGCCAGAGGAAAAACAATACCTCACCTTTACCTTGAATCAAGAACTATTTGCCGTTGTTATTCATAGCATTAAAGAGATTATTGAGTATCCTGGCGTAACCGAAGTGCCGCTTATGCCACGTTTTATGCATGGCGTGATTAATATGCGTGGTGCGGTTATTCCCGTTATTGATTTAGCCATCCGTTTTGGTAAAGAGCCCAGCCATCTTGGCCGCCGCTCTTGCGTGGTTATTTTGGAAGTCTTTTTTGCTGATGAATATCATGAAATGGGCGTTTTGGTTGATGCCGTTAATGAAGTATTAGAAATCCCTGCCCATCAAATTGAATCCCCTCCTGAATTTGGCGCAAAAATACGTAGCGAATTTATTGCGGGAATTGGCAAAATTAATGAGAAGTTTGTCATTATTCTGGATGTAAACCATGTTCTTTCTCTGGGAGAAATGAGTTCTATGGTGATTGATGAAATTAATTTCAACCATCCTGCGTTAAGCGCCCCACAAAACGCTGAATAGTGTGAGAGATGCATGTCCACCAAACGCATTTTTTTACTGCCAGGCGATGTACGCTTCGCCCAAGCCCCTGGCTGGCTATACACTATTTTGGGTTCTTGCCTTGCCATTACCGCTTGGCATCCATACAAAAAACACGGCGGGATGTGCCATTTTCAACTGCCTAATTCCAGCAAAAAAGCCGAGCTAAACGGGCGTTATGGACGTGATGCCTTTTCTCTGCTTTGCCAGCAGATGAGTAAATATACCAGCCAGCCTAGTGAGTATCGCTATCAAATATACGGCGGCAGCCAAATATTAAAGCTACAGCCCTCAGTATCAATTGGCGCACGTAATATCCAAGCCGCCAAACAGCTGCTTGCTAACGCGGCACTTGCGATTGATTTTGAAGACACCGGCGGGCATCAGTCACGCAAAATTGAGCTTGATTTGAGCACTGGGCAAGTTTGGGTACAACGTTTAAATCGAGAATAACAATCAAAAGTACCTAGCCCACTCAATATACAAAAATTACGAACGGATGCGGCAAGAAACAGGCGGGGCTAGAACTTTTGTTCAATGATCTCTACCCGCCTCCAAATAAAACCTTTAGTACATTGTGAAACAGCAAATTTACTCACTCAAAATGCACGATGGATATAAACCCCCTATAACTAAGATTATGCTTATCTAGATGGAATTAAATTATGGCCATTAAAGTAATGATTGTCGATGACTCTGCCGTTGTGAGGCAGGTGATGCTCGACACTTTATCTAAGGCCAGCGACATTGTTGTGATCGGGTCTGCGCCTGACCCTATTTTTGCCCGAGAAAAAATGCAAAAAGAATGGCCGGACGTGATTGTGCTTGATATCGAAATGCCAAGGATGGATGGGCTTACTTTTTTAAAACAAATCATGGCCGAACGCCCCACGCCAGTGGTCATTTGCTCATCCCTCACCGAAAAAGGCGCCGAGATCACTATGCAGGCGCTGTCTGCTGGGGCGCTGGCAATTATCACCAAGCCATCTTTAGGTATTCGAGATTTCATTCAAGATAGCGCTTCAGATCTACTACATGCTATTCGGGCAGCATCGATGGCACGCCTACAACGCCCCCGCTCGCCCCCTCCTACACCGCAAGCAAATAACCATAGCACGCTTGCAGGCAGCGTGATGCAAGAGCGAATGAGCTCACCCAAATTATCTGCAGATGCTATTTTGCAAGCAACTGGTAATCACGCCTCTATCCAAACCACTCAAAAAATCATTGCCATTGGCACCTCAACGGGTGGCACACAAGCCTTAGAAAGCATTTTGCCTGAGCTGCCCAAAACATCGCCAGGCATTGTCATTGTTCAGCATATGCCCGAAAAATTTACCGCCACTTTTGCAGCAAGGCTCAATAGCTTGTCGCAAATTGAAGTCAGAGAAGCCAAAAGCAATGATCGAATATTGCCAGGCCTTGCGCTGATTGCCCCCGGCGGTAAGCATTTATTGGTGAAGCGCAACGGCACTCAATATCACGTGGATGTGATCGACGGCCCCCTAGTGAGCCGACACCGCCCCTCGGTAGACGTGTTATTTAGATCGGTTGCCAATGCCGCAGGGCGGAATGCGGTGGGGTTTATCTTGACGGGAATGGGCGATGATGGTGCCAAAGGCTTAAAAGAGCTCCATGACACCGGTGCGCGCACTTACGCACAAGATGAGGCCAGCTGTGTGGTTTTTGGTATGCCCAAAGAGGCCATCAAGCTAGAAGCCACCGATGAAATCATTGCCCTTGAACGCATCCCTGAAGTCATTACAAAACTGTCTAACCGGTGAAAATAATGTCCAAATTACTCAATGTATTTATTGTTGAAGACAGCTTAGTGCAAAGAATGCACGCCGTGGCGCTTTGCGAAGACATAGGCTTAAATATTGTCGGTGAAGCATCTGATGGTACAGAGGCCTTGCTGTTGCTACAAAACATGGATTTGCCTGACATTATGCTGATTGATTTAGAAATGCCGGGCATGGATGGTATTCAACTGATTCAAGAGTTGGCTCATCAATCCATTCCTGTATCGGTGATTGTATCTAGCGCCAAAGAAGACGCTTTGATTGCTTCAGTGGAAACCATGCTGCAAGCTTATGGCCTACCTGTATTAGGCGCGATTAAAAAGCCATTAACAAGGCCGCAGTTAGATAAAGCACTGTGCCGCTTTAAACCCATCACCAAAGATCAGCTACAAATTAGACCAGAGTTAGTAATGGCCGCCTCCGAGATTGCCAAAGCATTGGTTGAGCATCAATTTATTGCCTATTTTCAGCCCAAAATATCAGTCAACACAGGGGTAATTAAAGGCGTAGAAACCTTGATACGCTGGCAACACCCTGAAAAAGGCTTGGTCATGCCATCGCAATTTATTGCCATTGCTGAAGAGCACGGTTTAATTAATGAACTCACTATGGAAATACTTGACCTAGCCCTGCAGCAGTGCCGCCACTGGCATGAACGTGGCCTAAAGATAACCGTTGCGGTTAATTTATCCATGCTGTCTTTATCGGACTCTAACTTTGCTGAGCAAATTGCTCAAAAAGTGGCCGAATTCAATATTGACCCTGCTTATATTATTTTAGAAATCACAGAAACGGCGGTGATGGGCGATGTGGGCAATGCGTTAGGTACACTGGCAAGGCTTAGGCTAAAAGGCTTTGGGCTATCTATCGACGATTACGGCACGGGTTTTTCATCCATGCAGCAATTATCCCGTATCCCTTTTACTGAGCTAAAAATTGATCGATCTTTTGTCGATGGCGCACATAGCAAGCCGCATCTACACGCTATTTTGGCTAGTGCCATTGAAATCTCAAAAAAACTTAATTTAAAAAGCATCGCCGAAGGCGTTGAAGATGCCGAGGATTTGGTCGTGCTGCAGCAATTAGGCTGCGATGTGGTGCAGGGCTACCTAACGGCAAAACCCATGCCTGGTGATGAATTACTGCCTTGGCTAAAAGCCAATAACCAAAACCTGCGCGCGCTATGTAAACCCCCTGGCAACTCATCCACAGAATAAGTCATAAAAAAACCAGGCCGCTATATCAAAATAGTGGCCTAGTTTTTTAAAAGCGCTTAGCTGCTGTGCAAGCCTCAATCAATCAATGCGGCTTCAGGCTCAACCCCTTCTAGCTTAACCTGCTCAATTTCAATAAACCGGCGCGATATTTTATCGCTGGTGATGCTAACCTGCTGCACGTCATCGTTTGCTTGGCGAATATGCGTGGCCAGCTTTTTCATTCTGTCATCAAAGCGAGTGAACTCTTGCCCAAGCTTGCCAAGTGCTTCTTTAATAATATGCACTTGCTTGCGAGTTTCTACGTCTTTAATCACCGCTCTTGCCGTATTGAGCACGGCCATTAAGGTGGTAGGCGATACAATCCACACCCGTTTTGCCATCGCGTGCTGCACCAGCTCAGGGTGATAAGCATGAATCTCTGCAAATACCGCTTCGGCAGGGATAAACATCACCGCGCCATCCGCCGTTTCATTGGGAATAATGTATTTGCTAGATATATCGTCGATATGCTTTTTAATATCACCTCTAAACGCTTTAGAAGCGGCAATTTTATCGATGCTGGTATCAAACATCCTGTGGTAGTTTTCTAATGGAAACTTAGCATCCACCGCCACGGTTCCTGTTGGCTCGGGCAGACGTAAAATACAATCGGCGCGCGTGCCATTAGATAAAGTTGCTTGAAACTCATACACTTGATTGGGCAGCACATTTCTAATTAAATGCTCTAACTGCACCTCGCCAAACGCACCACGGCTGCGCTTATCCCCTAATAATTCTTGTAAGCTCACCACATTGGTGGTGAGGCCATCAATTTTCTTTTGTGCCTCATCAATCGTGGCCAACCGCGCCATCACATTGGCAAAAGTCTCATTGGTTTTTTTAAAGCCCTCATCCAAGCGTTCGGTAACCTTGCCAGAGATTTCACCCAGTTTGGCATCGGCTGTTTTAGTCAGCTCGCCTACTGTGGCCGTCAATTGTGTGGTGGTCAGTGCGAGTGCATTTTGCAATTGCTCCATTTCACGCACCGATTGCTCGGCCAGCATTTGCGATAGCTTCAGTAGGATTTCTTCCCTTAGCGCATCTTGCTTACCCGTAAGCTGACTAGAAATATCACCCAATTGTTTCACCACCAACTCACGTGTTTCAGAAAGCGTGGTGGTTAAAGAAAGCCGCATCGTAGATAAAGATTCTGTTTGCGCAGCTTGTAACCTGGTTAAAGATTCACGCGTTTCTTTTAACTCTTGCCCCACCCCGCCACGCACCCGTTCAAACGCTTCGGTCATGGTATCCCGCAGCCGCTCGCCAGAGCGCATCACCGCATCAGAAAGCTGAGCCCCCTGCTGGGTTAAGGCAGAGTGCGTGTTTTCTGTCTGCCGAACTAGGCCTTCATGCAAGTCCGACAGCATCTCTCTATGCTTGGCCTCCATGTCTTGCGTCAGCGTATCTAAAACATCTCTTTGTGACTGTGCAAGCTGCTGCAAGCGAGCAACCACCAAAGCACCAGCCAACAAAACCACCAAGGTGGTAATTCCAAACAGTAGATCCAACATAGCTATTTCCTTTGCAGCAACCGCAGGATTGTAGGCGATGTACGGCAGTAAGCCTATAATCACTTGTATGAGACCTCTGCTATTTACTTTATTTACGCTATTCAGCTGCGCGGCCCAAGCAACAGACGTCGCCGCCATTCAGCATGCCGCCCAACAATGGTTGGATCTATCCCTTGCAAATAGCACGGGTGTTCCCAGCTATCAACTCAGCAAAATAGATAGCCGGCTACAGCTCGCCGCATGTAAACAATACAATGTGGGCTTACCCAGCGGTTATCGTTTGCTCGGCAATACCATGCTACGCATTCAGTGCGTTGACGGTGCTAGCTGGGGAATCAATCTACCGGTGAAAGTATCGCTACTGGTGACTTACTATGTTGCCGCGAGACCGCTTTCCGCTAATCAAGAAGTAGGCAGTGGCGATGTGATTGCCCAGCAGGGCGATCTTGGCACCCTACCCGGCTCGGTGATTTTAGACCCCGTTCAAGCGATAGGGCGCACGCTGAATACCGCAGTGGCTGCTGGCAAGCCCTTACGCCAAGAAATGCTTAGAGCGGCGATGGTGATTCAGCAAAACCAAAAGGTGCGTATTATTTATCGGGATAACGGCATCGAAGTCGCCAATGAAGGCATTGCCATGAATAATGCCGCCGAAGGCCAGTCTGTGCGGGTTAGGATCAACAATAACAAGCAAATAGTACAAGGCATTGCCACGGCAACGGGCAGTGTAGATGTGAGCGATTAGCCATTATCACCTAAACGGGCAGGATACAAACAAAGGTGGCAAGCCAGCCGCTTTTGTCCTAAGCTCGCATTTTTGCTTGAATTGGCTCTTATCGTGCTGCCTAGTAAACTAAGCCCTATCCTTCTTTGCTCCTTGCTTGCTGCGTGCGCCAGTGCGCCCATCATCGTGCCCGCGCCACCTCCTAACCCTATAGCCAGTGCGCCACTTGATGTCATTCCCCCAACGCCAAGCGCCATTCCAAGCCTACCTGCTATCACCGCTCCACCGCCCGTGGTGGTAGTGGTGCCACCGCCTGCGCTTAAATCGATTAGCCAATTAGAAGCGCAAACGCTGCTCAACCAGCTTTTGCCCACCAAGATCAGCGAGCGCAATGGTTGGAAAAACGATCTGCTGGATGGCTTTACTGCACTCAAAATACCTTACACCCCAGAGTATTTTTGCGCCGTGATGGCGGTGATTGAGCAGGAATCGAGCTGGCAAGGCGATCCGCCCGTGCCAGGCTTGGGTAAAATTGTGTGGAAGCAAGTCGAAGAAAAAGCGGGCAAATATCATATTCCGCTGATAGCGGTACAAACGGCGCTGTTAAAAAGCTCACCAAATGGCAAAAGCTATAAAGAGCGCATTGATAAGCTACAAACCGAAGCGCAAATGAATAATGTATTTGAAGACTTAGCCAGCGATGCCAAAAGATTGAGCCTGCCCTTTAATATGAGCAACCCAATCCGCACCGGCGGCCCTATGCAGGTGAGCGTAGAATTTGCCGAAGGCCATGTACGGGCTTGGCCTTATCCTTACGCACGGCGTGGCAGTGTAAGAAGTGAAGTATTTAGCCGCAAGGGTGGTGTTTACTTTGGCACGGCCATTTTGCTGCAATACCCAGCACCTTACAGCAAAATGATTTATCGCTTTGCTGATTTCAATGCAGGCCGCTATGCCAGCCGTAATGCAGCTTTTCAAGCCGCACTGAACAAGCTGACTCATGACAGCATGGATTTAGATGGCGATTTACTGCGCTATGAAAACGGCAACCCAAGCCGCCAAAGCAGCGGCACAGAAAAAGCGCTGCAATCCATGGGTAAACGCTTAAATCTAAGCCATGAAGAAATCCGCCGTGATTTGCTGCTAGAAAAGCTGAGCGGCTTCGGCCAAACCCCGCTTTACCAGCGCTTATTTGCCCTAGCAGGCAATATGCCGCGTGAAGCACTGCCACAGATTGATTTAAAAAGCCCAAAAATCACGCGCAAACTCACCACAGAATGGTTTGCCAAACGCGTTGATGGCCGCTACCAAACCTGCCTGAGCCGCGCCCCCGCCGCTTTTTAACTTTAGGGGCACGCCATGCCGTGCCCCTACTGCCAATATTGATAAGGTCAGCATCTATGCAAGCAAATAATTTTAATCTAACCGACTATTTAAAGCGCATTGGCTACCAAGGCCAAGCCCACGCTGATCTGGCGAGTCTTACCCAAATCATGCGCTGCCAATTATTTACCGTGCCATTTGAAAATTTAGATGTGCAGGCAGGTAAAGTTGTTTCTTTGGTTCCCGAAGATATCGTTAATAAAATAATCCACCAACCGCGCGGCGGTTATTGCTATGAAGTCAACGGCTTATTTGCCATGGCCCTGCAAGCGCTAGGGATTGATTATCACTTTATTGCCGCTCGCCCAATGTTTTACCCAGTAAAAAGGCCAAAAACACATATGGCGGTGATTGCACATATTGCTGGTGAAGATTATTTATGTGATTTAGGTTTTGGTAGCTATGGCATTCGCGCTCCCATTGCGCTGAGCCAAACCGGCATTAAAATTCAACAAGATTTTGATGTTTTTATGCTCGATAAAATAGATGAAAAAACCTATTTATTAAAAGCCGAATTAGAAGGGGAATGGGCAAATCAATATGCGTTTGATTTATACCCACAAGAATGGATAGACTTTAGCCCCGCTAACTTTATGAATTCAACGCACCCAGATGCCATTTTCGTGCAGAAATTACTTATCGTATTACACACCCCTAGTGGTAGGAAAATCTTACTCGGTGACGCCTTAAAAACGGTCAATAAAGGCATTACAAGCAAAGAAACCATAACTCAATTTGAATCCACCCTAAGCCAGCATTTTGGTTTGATACGCCCTAGCGAATCCCTTACATAACTGATGTTACGCAGCCCGCAGGTTTTGTAGTTCCACCAAGGCCTGCTGGGTTGCTTTGATATAGAGCTTGGCGCGTAGCGCAAAGTGGTTAGCTTTGTGCTTGATCTTTAAGCTTTCTAGCTTGAACACCGCGTAAA
>NZ_JANXSO010000123.1 GCF_025352645.1 Iodobacter sp.
AACTCAGGCAAAGACAAGCCTTTTTGCATCTGAATGCCATTGATGGGCATGATCCACCTCCGCAAAACAGAACGTTCGTTCACTTTACGCCGCGCGAATGGCTAAATCAAGGGATCCTGAGCAAGAGACATAATCAGGTAAATTTAACTACACCCTAAGCGCTGGCAATACGCTGACATCTTATTTGGCACAAATTGATTACATTAAACCTGCCGTGTTGGATGAAAGTATTTTGGCTGGTCTGACGCAATACTTTTCCTTAGATAGCAAGCTAAATGGCAATAAATCTAACCCTGCGCTCACTAGTTTTATTACGGGCCGAACGGCTAATTACGTTAATGGCCCATTAAGCAATAAAGCGCTGCAATCCACAGCTAATGGCAGTACTCCACAATGCGCCAGCTGCGATGGTGGTTTCAAAGTGCCATTGGCGGTTGATTTAACTAAAGATACTGGTTTCTCAGTAGGCTTTTGGTTCCGCTCCGATGGCGTGCGTAATGATGTGCCGGTGATAGCCAATAAAGACTACAAGAGCGGTGCGAATATGGGCTTTGCCTTTGGTCAATACACCAACAGCATTAAATTCAATATTGGGGATGGCAAAAACCGCGTCGATCCACAGCTGTCATTTAATGCCAATAGCTGGGTTTATTTGGTCATGAGTGTGGATGCGGTCAAAAAAACGGTGCAGGTATTTATTGCTGACCCGAATCGCCCATTACAAAGCGCCAGCAGCAGCTTAGCAAGCTTTGATTTAAGCAAATTCTCTGGCTTAAATATGCTGGCACTCAATGAAGATGCGCAGGGCAATTACTTTACTGCAGCAAAAGGCGGCTCAGCGGGCTCTTTTGATTTTAGCGATCTAGCGATCTGGAACCGCGTACTAAGCCAAGACGATGTTATGGGCCTGGCTACGACGGGTAAATCACTGAAATCGTTTAATCCATAAGAGAAGCCAATATGAAGTCATTTTCAAGCCGCAAGCTATCTTGCCTTGTTCTGCTCCCCCTGCTTTGCAGCATTTTAAGCGCCTGCGGCGGGGAGGATACCAGCCCTGCCAGAGCAGCCAGCTCCACGGCAAGCGCCTCAGCCGCCGCTACCAATGCTTCTTCAGCAGGTAATCAGCCGCAGCCACCCGCCATGCACTGCGCCCCTTAAGCCAAGTTAGTGATGATATGAAAACAATTAATCGTAGAAATTTTTTAAGCTTTGCAGCCAAAACTGCAGGCGGTGCCACAGCACTCTCTTTTATTCCACCCAGTATTATGAAAGCACTGGCCATTCCTGCTCATTCGCAAACCGGCACCATCAACGATGTACAGCACGTAGTGATTTTGATGCAAGAAAACCGCAGCTTTGATCATTACTTTGGCACGATGCATGGGGTGCGTGGTTTTGGCGATAAGCTGGCCATCCCCCTGCCAGGAGGTAAAACTGTCTGGAACCAGAAAGATGCCAACGGCAGGGAAATCCCGCCATACCATATGGATACCCGCATCACCAGCGCCCAGCGCGTTCCCGGCACACCGCATCTGATGCCTGATGCCCAAAGCGCTTGGGCAGGTGGGCGTATGGATGAATGGCCTAAATTTAAAACGCAGTACTCCATGGGCTACTACCGCCAAGAAGACCTGCCGTTCCAATTTGCGCTGGCCAATGCCTTTACCATTTGCGATGCCTATCATTGCGCCTTCCATGGCGGCACCAACCCGAATCGTCTGCACCTATGGACAGGGATGATTGACCCCTTAGCCAAAAATGGCGGCCCAGTGATTAATAACGACGGTGAAAGCAAAAATTCACCCGCCGAATACTCTTGGACCACCTACCCAGAACGCTTGGAAGAAGCAGGGGTAAGCTGGCGCATCTACCAAGATGCCAATGATAATTTTGGTGACAATTCATTAGAAGGCTTCGCTAACTTCCGCCGCGCGAAACCAGATAGCAGCCTGTGGCGTAATGGGATGTCCACTTGGAGCATGGAGCAGTTTGCCATCCACGCCGCTGGTGGAACGCTGCCGCAGGTATCTTGGCTGGTGGCCCCTGCCAAATACTCCGAGCATCCAGGGCCTTCAAGCCCAATTCAAGGCGCGGATTACACGCAGCAGGTACTCAATGCGCTGACCGCCAACCCTGATACTTGGAGCAAAACCGTGCTCTTGGTGATGTTTGATGAGAACGATGGCTTCTTTGATCACGTCCCGCCACCGGCAGCCCCTGCCCGCAATGCAGATGGCAGCTATGCAGGTAAATCTACGGTTGATACCCAGCTGGATTACCACACTAACGGGCAGATTTATGGCCTTGGCCCACGCGTACCCATGTATGTAATTTCCCCATGGAGTAAAGGCGGCTGGGTGAACTCTGAAGTGTTTGATCACACCTCGGTGATTAAATTTTTAGAAAATCGCTTTGGGGTATTTGAGCCCAATATCAGCCCATGGCGACGGGCAGTTTGTGGTGATTTAATGTCCGCCTTTAATTTTGCTGCGCCCAATGATCTGACTGTTCCCCCTATGCCCAATACCAGTCAAGCCGATACCATTGTGCTCAATCAAAGCAAACTGCCTAAGCCCACCGCACCAGCCACAGGCGTATTGCCACGGCAAAATCAAGGTGTGCGCCCATCACGCGCCCTGCCCTATGAGCTGCACACCAGCGGGCGCAGCGAGGCGGCCAACGGCAAGATGTGGCTGATTTTTAGCAATACCGGCCAGGCCAGCGGGGTGTTCCACGTTTACGACAAGCTGCATCTAGACAAAGGCCCACGCCGCTACACGGTTGAACCGGGCAAGCTGTTATCAGATGACTGGGATACTAGCGGGGATCAAGGGCTTTACGATCTATGGGTATTAGGACCCAATGGCTACCACCGCCACTTTAAAGGCAATACCAATGACAGCAATCCAGAAATCCGCGTTTGCTACGACTATATGAATGGGGATATCTATCTCAAACTGCAAAACACCAGCAGCAAGGATGCAGCGCTCACCATCACCGCCAATGACTATCGCACCGATGGCCCATGGCCGGTACAACTCGCTGCCGGAACCAATGCCGAGCATTCATGGACATTGTACGAAAGCAGCCACTGGTATGACTTTAGCGTAACGGGCAGCAATGGCTTTGTACGCCGCTTTGCTGGCCGGGTAGAAACGGGCCGTCACTCCATTAGCGATCCAAGCAATGCTGGCACGGTAATGAAATATAGAAAGCGCGCCAGCTAGCAGCCTGTCGGACTTAAGACAGTCCTAAGTCCGACAGGCTGCTAGGCAGGAAGCTGGGGCTAAGCCTGCTGTGTAGGATGATTTTGAATGTGGCTTAAAAAAGCCACAATCAACGGCACCTTAGCCCTGTCTTTTAAATAATATAGATATTCATAAATTAAGGCGGAGGGCTGCGTAAATGGCAATACGGTGATGGCGGGATAATCCAGCACCTCACCCTTAGACATAATACTGGCACCAAAGCCATGAATAATAGCTTGCCGAATAGCCTCGCCATTGGCAATGCAAGAAGCCGACTTGGGTGTTACTCCTGCTTGCTGAAGCATGGCTTGGGTTAAGACTTGTGTTTCTGAGCCCTCTTCCCGTAATAACAGATGCAAACCGGCTAACTCTGCCATATCCACTGCAGCTCGCTTAGCAAGGGGATGCTGACTAGATATTGCCAAAACCAAAGGCTCTGCAGCCAAAATAACCCGCATTAAGCGACGATCATCAATTTTACTAGAAGAGACGGCCAAATCAATCTCATATTCATTCAATGCTTTTAGCATTTTTTTTGAATTACCAAATTCCATCGACAACTGAATTTGAGGAAATGCCGCATGAAAACGTGCAATTCCTTGGCTAACAAAAAAAGGCCCTGTAGCCCCAATTCTTAAATGCCCCTGCTGCGCCCCACCTGCATTGCGCAGGCAAAAATCAATATTGGCCTCTTCTTGCAGTAATCGTTCCACCATAGGCATAAGGCGAACCCCAGCGTCGCTTAAAATCCAGCGAGCACCACCGCGATAAAACAACTCAATTTGATACTGCTCTTCCAACTGTTTAATACGCGAAGTAATAGTTGGTTGGCTTAATTGAATTTGCCTAGCGGCGAGTGCCACACTACCTTGCCGAGCTACCGCAAAAAAAGCACAAAGCAATTCACTTAGCATATGTTTTTTACATTAAAAATGGCACAAAACCATATTAACTAAGGTAAATGACAGTGTAAGGACAAGCAACGCTGTGACACAATTAATCCTTCAATTGCTCACCCAATGCCTCTGCCAATGCATAAGCGCGCTGCACGGCTGGCCTTGCTGCCACGGCGTTAAACCAGCGCTTTAAATGAGGAAAATCGTCGAGATTTTGGCCTTGCTGCGCATAAGGGACAATCCACGGGTAGCAGGCCATATCGGCAATGGAGTATTCACCCGCAATAAATTCCTTATCCGCCAACTGCTTATTTAATACTGAATACAACCTTGTGGTTTCGGTGACATAGCGGTTAATAGCGTAGGGGATTTTTTCTGGGGCGTATAAAGAGAAATGATGGTTTTGCCCAGCCATCGGGCCTAAGCCGCCCATTTGCCAAAATAGCCATTGCAGCATGAGCTGCTTATCTCTGAAATTGCTGGGGATAAATTGGCCGGTTTTTTCTGCCAAGTAAAGCAAAATAGCGCCGGATTCAAATAGAGGAATCGCCTCGCCATTGTCGAAAGGGGAATGATCCACAATAGCGGGAATACGGTTATTGGGTGCAATACTTAAAAAATCCGGCGCAAATTGCTCGCCTTTACCAATATGAATCGGGTAAACCCGATAATCTAATCCGGCTTCCTCTAAAAAGATGCGTACTTTATGGCCGTTGGGGGTCATCCAATAGTAGAGATCTATCATCGTTTGCCCTCTGCATCTGCCCGCAGCTGAGTCACGCTTTTGCCCGCATGGCCCCAATCATCGGTATCCACTTCTTGGATGATTACAAAGGTGGTGGCGGGGTCTTTATTTAAAACCTTAACCAGCACATCAGTCACACCGGCAATCACGGCAGCTTTTTGCTCTGCAGTGGCACCATCACGGGTAATTTGAATATTTACGACAGGCATGAGACTTCCTTGATTAGGGTGAGTGTAGTAACCATATCAGTGCCCTTGGCTTAAATTACAATAATCATCCAAAAATAGATTACGGCCCATAGCCCATACAATTATTTATGGGTAAAAAAATAGCCCGCAATATTTTGCAGGCTATTTTTATAATTCTAAATATTAATTGAGTTCATCACTTTTCATGTATTTAGCGCCATTCACTGTTGCTTCTGCGCTTAAGCCATTTTCAGTGAATTGATATACATAGACGTTTTCTGCCAGATGCTTAGCACCGGCAATTTGCCCGCCTGTTTTGCCTAGCTTAGCCGCTGCGCCTACCTCACCGCTTGCGCTCCAACCGGATGAAACAAATTTATTATAGGCATCGGTGCTGGTAAACACCCAAACCTCACGGGTTTCCTTAGCGCCTAAACCTAGGCCCAATTTACCCTGCAGCATATTCATATAGGTACGCTTGCCCGATGCAACCGCTACCCCATCCCCACCACCGGCCCCAACAAACATGGCCTGAAAACCACCCGTGCGAAACACCGCATAGGCTGGTGCTTTAGCAATTTGAGACTTAGCTTTAGGATATTTTTTATAAACCTGTGCCAGTGTATCGCTAGCAGTGCGATCAATTTCTGTACGGCGCTCTGCGGGTGTTTTTTGATCCGCCGCCGAAGCGCTATTATTTTGTTTTACTGCAGAATCTGCCAATACTGGCAAAGAAAGCATGGTGGCTAACACCAGAATAGTTGAACGTAATCGCATAATTAAACTCCTAATTGGATAAATTTCAGATAAGTTCTTACAAAGATAAGCGCTTATTATTCTTTAAACTTATTAAGTTTTTAACTATTAACTCTCCTAATATTACGTTATGTATCCAAACAATTCTTTAGTTAAAAAATAAGCTACATAATATTTATTTAACAACATAAAGACTGCGCTTATTTTTAATAACTTTCCACTATAAAATGATAAATTGCTTAAAATTACCATTAATCACTTCCTGATTATGTCTCTTGCTCAGTTAATCGCCCTCGCGGGCAAGGCTTAGCAATGAGTAAGGCATGCAGCATGCGGGGAATAAGGGCGCATAAATCAAAACGCCTATTAAATCGGTACTGCATTTCCGCCAAATAGCGGCC
>NZ_JANXSO010000125.1 GCF_025352645.1 Iodobacter sp.
TTTTACCCTGCCGAGCTGGTTGATTACGCCCGCGCCCAATACTCCATGCCGCAAGCCGCAGAGCAACTGCAAACAGGCCGCGCAGCAGCTAATACCGCCTGCCCACATCCAGGCTGGTGGTGGACCCCCGCCCAACACGCCTCCCGCCGCGAATTTGCACAGGGCGAATTAATGCCTAACTTCCCTAACTCCAGCTACGGCGCAACGATTTGGTATTGGGATATCAATCAGGCCTAGGGAAGCTCTGGCTAAATCGTCATCCCCGAATGTTTTTATCGGGAATCCAGAAATACTGGATTCCCGCCTATGGGAAAAATGACGAAACCCAATACATCAGAGCGCCCATAGACCTCCGCTGTATTCCCTATTCAATGACCAGACCCGTTCGGCCTTGTCGTTTCTCCGTGATCGAAAACCGCACACCGATATAAAAAGCCACCCCGCTGCAAACTAAAACCAGTGAAAAACGTCAAGCTAAAAAACGCAGCAACTGGCAAAATGGCGTGTTGCCTGAGCACTTAACTGATTACCATATGCCTACAGCAAAAGTGGGCTTTAAGAAAGCAATTGAACAGCCGCCGACAGCGGGGGTTATAGAAAGTAAACGATCATGGCCGTAAGCGCGAAGAACACGATAGCGCTAAAGGCGCAGGGATAGACCATATCTGGCACAGCCCGCTACGCTCCCCCACTCAGCCTTATGTGATTGGTGAAACCAAGGGCAGCTTGCTTGATTCCTTTGCCCTGCTGCAAGCCTTGCCCGCCCTACAGCGCGAACAGCTTGACGCTTTAAAGCATGAAGAACCATTCGACCCTGCGCCCCAAGATCGCAAAACGCCCGGAAAAGTAAGCATTCCTAGCGATGCAAATGACGATGATCTGAAAGCGAAACGTCAAGGACGGAAAGTTGAGCAGGGTTTATCGGATACGAAGACGAAAGGGGTGCAGATGAGCCATCGTTGGATTATTAGGAATATTTTAGGCGTAGAAAAGAAAAGTATCTTGCCGCAGCATAAGGTTGCGTTATTACGAAAGATTGAACAATTTAGGCAAGATCTTTTCTTAGACCCAATAGCCCAAGCCCCCTATGATCGCTGGATCATTATGGTCACTGGCAAACAAAAAGTTCGGCATGAGCGAAAGCACGGTCATCACCATGAAATTCGTAAGCCTTTGCTCGAGTTACCCAATAACATTCTTCAGAAATAGAGCCTATTTATGCAAACGTATACTGCCGATGAACTTGTAAACATAAAGCGTGAGCCTTTACTCGATTATGTAGATCATTATGACTTTGTGATAAGCGGTGCTCTTAGGGGCTACGAAAGGGTAGGCAGAGGTATTGCTTTGAATGGCAATAATCCTGATTTCCCCAAGGATGCCGCTATGGTTGCCACTCAACAACGTGCTTGGGATGCCCTAAATCACCTCTGCATTGCCTATTCAGCAGGCAATCCGCTTGATGAATTAAAAGACTTCTACCCCACGGTGCTCGAATATTGGGAGATTTACGCCAAATATGACCGCCTATTTGACGATAGCCCCGAAGCAGGCGGTCGCCGTGTGCCACATCTGGATTTGTATGACTTTGACTATTGGCAAGCGTTGCGTTTAGTTTGCTTTGGCCTGCTGCTGGGCCATAGCAAGCTGATCCCGCGCTGGGCGCCCATTCTGGATTATGAAAATGAAGATCCAGATATCCTGATTGAAACTTTGCTCGCCCCCTTTGTGCAAGGACGTGCCGCCGGTGTGGTCTACACCCGTAATCTGCCGTATAAAAAACTACAAAAAGTACTCGATGCTCAGCCAGAAAAACGCCCCGCCTTGATGAGCAAATACCTAGATGAATGGTATACAGCCAGCCGTCGGGAGCAATACTACGAAGAACATGATTCACCGGGCTTTACTGGCTATTGGAGCTACGAAGCGGCGGCCATTACTTGGCTGCTAGAGATTGACGACAGTAGCTATCGGGATAAATTTTTTTACCCCGCCGAGCTGGTCGATTACGCCCGCGCCCAATACTCCATGCCGCAAGCTGCAGAACAATTGCAAACCGGCCGCGCAGCCGCCAATACCGCTTGCCCACATACAGGCTGGTGGTGGACCCCCGCCCAACACGCCTCCCGCCGCGAATTTGCACAGGGCGAGACCATGCCTAACTTCCCCAACTCCAGCTACGGCGCAACGATTTGGTATTGGGATATCAATCAGGCCTAGCTGCCTTATTCGCCACTCTATGACAAGGCCAGTTCGGCCTTGTCGTTTCCCCGCGATCGAAAAACTACCCAAAGATATCTTTGATAAGAAAAAATCAGAGCTTGTGTGGAGTAAATACCTTACGCTACTTAATTTGCGTAATTGGGAAATGATCAACAAGATGCCAGTTACTGAGCAAATATATGTGCATAGCAAACTACTTATTGCTGATGACCGAGTTGCCATATTAGGCAGCGCCAATATTAATGATCGTAGCATGATGGGGGATGGTGATTCTGAATTAGCGGTTATTATTCGTGATGATAGCCCAGTACACATTAAACTAGATGGTAAAAACCCTGTGCCTGTTAGCCTGTGCGTCCATCAGCTGCGCAGCAAGCTATGGAAAAAAATATTTGGCCTAGCGGGAGGAGAAACACCAGCCAGTGATTTAGCCTCAGTGATAGAGCAGCCTATAAATCCAGATACATATGAAAAAATTCAAAAAGTCGCACAAGCTAATTTAAAAGCCTATCAAACAGCCTTTCTCTTTACGCCTCAGTCTAATTTAAACATCAACTCTATTTGGCCTACATGGGATAAGGCTAGCATGCGTATGCATAGCCGCATGCCCTTTGACCCAGCCTTTTGGCGGGTTGAAACAGCCATTGACCGCAAAAGTTTACATAGTTGGGATGCACCAAAAAATGTAATCGAGAAAAAACCTCAAGGCGTAAAAGGATTTATTGTGGCATTACCCATAGGCTGGCTAAAAAATGAGAACAATTTATCCGGCATTAATTTAACCTTGCTGGCAGATAATCAAGCCCCAGATCATTCTACAACGATTGCAATGCAATCACAGCCGCCAACGGTTACAGGATAATTTGATGAATAAAATATTAAACCACTTTTTTCTTACCGTTTTGCTTAGCTTCTTATCTATATGTGTTTATGGTGAAGCAACCGAACATATTGAACTCGGCGATGTGCAGATAGAAGAGAGTATTGCTGTACAAAACTTAGCCACTCAACCCCATTCCAGTGCTAAACAAGAATGCTCAAGCCATGAACAATCTGCAGCTGAGAAAATAGATACGGTATGTGATCAAATGGAGAGAAATGCATCTGCAGATGGGGCGTCAATCGGACAAGCTGTTTACTGTGACGTGCCAAAGGATAAAATCTTACTTTATATAAATAACCTTAAAATGACGAGCCAGCAGTTTGCAGAAAGCCATGACAGAGCGTTCTCTTTAACCGCATATAAAGAGCTCGCCAAATCAAGCTCTTACGAAATGTTTAAATTCATACAACAGTTGAATCAGTCTAAAATGATGATCAAAAAAAACTGTACTTTAGTAATGAAAAAAGTGAATAAGACCATATCTGAACATTAAACTTAGCCAAACCAATAATTATGCAAAAAGATAGCTATTTACCAGAAAATGATAGTAAAGCACTGGCAATGTAATCATTACGCCCCACCGTAAAAGGATCATTCAATGAATAAAAAAATCATTCGCCATTTTGTCACCGCCCTAGCTAGCTCTTTTTCTTTGAGCGCTTGCGGTGAGGCCCCAAAACATATAGAGCCAGGCTACCCACGCCCAGAAGATTATATTGCGGTACAAAACTTAGCCTATCAGGCCCCTGCCAGCGCAAAATCAGAATGCCTAGGGCGTATGCAATTTGATGTGCAGCACCCATTAGAATGGCCCGTTAATGATGAGCATAACTTAGCTAATGGCCCAGGATTTACTCATGGCATTAATACCTATCGCATAGTCGGAGAAGGCATACAGATTAATGGAATTGAAATAAAAGTTTTTAAGCCTGAAATAATTAATTCCAACCTAAATAATAGCGAGTACAATATTGGGCATTCTTTAGAAAACATGAGTTCATTAGGATTAATTGGAAAAACATCAACATTAGAAAAACTACACTCAGACATTGAAAAAGAAGAAAGAATTTACGCAGCAAGTGTTGAAAGAAAAAAAACGGACGTCGACAATTACATCAATTTAGAAGAAGCACTTGTTGATAGAAACAAAAGCATTAAAGAAATTGAAGAACATATCGCCTATATCGAAAAAAACTGGCGCGCCGTTGATACCGGCCTGCCCGATAGCAGTGCATACTGGAAAGAGGAGCAAGCCAAGCTAGATATAAGCCGTGAAAAAATGAAACCTCCCTACGTCACCTATAAGGCCTATGTTTGGCGTGCTCCCTATATGTATATTTTTACAATAGCAGGCGCATTTCCTAAAACGGATATTGAGGGGAAAATGCAAAAAGTATTAAATAATTTTCGCGCTCGTTCACTATATGAAATACCCAAGGAACAAGGGTTATGTATCCCATTTGGCTTTATTGCCGATCAAGGCGATTTAAGTAATAAAATTGGCCTGAGTTTTCGCCACCCAGATGCACTGGGCGTGCTCTATAACATCCATCTTGAATATGTTCCTGAAGGCGGGCTTTTGGGAGCTGGTGCACTTGAATCGGCAGCTCGGGCAGGTATTGGTTTATTTGGCGGCTCACAATTAGCAGAATATAAAGCCACCATCAGCCAAATAATTGGCCCACGCGGCGCAGATATTGGGGGGCTGGCCTCATCGGAAGGTGGCGTTGCCTATAAAATACAACAGGAAAAAAATGCTATTGAAGAGGCTTACGGGGTGTACACCGAATTTGATGGCCGTATGGGTTCACAAGTTTTGCCATTAATTAAATTAGAGCTGGCAACCGTCCCTCGTGGCCGATATCCATTGCTAACAAAAAACCCACCTCCATTTGCAGAAAGTATGTCTCGCTATGATTCATTTAAGAAATCAATTCGCCTTCGCCCAACTACACCCAAAATGCCTGAACTTATGATTAGCAAATAGACGTTGGCTATAAAATATCAAAGCAATATATTGGTATATTTTCAGAGCGGCTTTAATCAAGATAGGCCTACAACTTGGCGATGGTGCAGCTTGGGGTGAGCAGCTTTTGCCGCAATCCATCAGCGGCCAAGAGGGCGTTAGCCAGGCTTATCGCTATCAAATTGACTGCCTATCGCCCGACGGCTCCTTAGAGCTGAAATCGCTAT
>NZ_JANXSO010000140.1 GCF_025352645.1 Iodobacter sp.
GTTGTAAATCACGCCAGTCACGATGGGGCGATCGATATCGCTCTCTAGGAAGCTTATTGTTACTTCTTGCCCGATGCGCGGGATAAATTGATGGCCCCAGCCCGCACCGGCTGAAGGGTAGGCAACACGAATCCAGCAGGACGACTTGTCATCAAGGTTTGCACCAAACTCGGGATGTTCTGCGGCACGCTGCCAATGGAGCTGAATTTTTATGCGGCCTTGCTCGTCAGTATGGACTTCTGCACCGGCAGGGCCAACCACCGTGGCGGTTTGCAAGCCTGGGCTAGTGGGCTTGGTAAATTCTTGTTCTGCAAGATGGCTAAGTACAGGCTGGCCACGCCTTTGGGCGGTAAAGTCGGCTCGATAAGGCGTGTTATCTTTAGCCGAAGTGGCAAGCAGGCTAGGGGCGATCAGTTGTAATTGCTGGCTTAAATCCACCGGCAAATTATTATTTGCTGTGAACCTTAGCTCGGTGATCGCAAATTCGCACTGCTCGGCAGAATCCAACTCGTGCGCGGGGTGATCTTCTAAGCGGAACCATTGCCCCGCTTGCAAGCTGCGCAATGTGCCGGAGCCAGAAAAAGATTTCTTTTGCCCATCTAAAGCATCCTGACGCAGCTTGGCATCGTTGCTGAGCTGGTCTAAATCGCTGGCGTAGTAATGCGTTTGCGGGTCGTAATATTCTAGGCTGGCTTGGATTTGTTGCCCACCTTCGCCCTGATCGATAGCGCTATCGCTTGAGCTGAGGCTGGTACTGCTGGCTTTGTAGTCATAGCTGGCAAGGGCAACCGAGCTGCTGCCAATTTGCCGCTGGCTGTGCCATTGGGTAAGAGAGTCACTTTTTTCGCTGGCATCGGCGCGATGAAAGCGAGCGATCGGCTCCAAAGCTTCGGGGATGGAGAAAACATCATCAAAAACCACGAGCTGTACTTGCGGGGAATCTCCTGCCAAATGTTCAAAACGCCACGATAGGCCGCATTCTTTCATTAAGCGGCATAAAAAGGCGTAATCGTTCTCTCGGTACTGTAAGCAATAAGAGCGGGGCGAGTATTCGCCCGATAGTTTGAAATCCAGCGTTTGCACTGAGGCAAATACAGGATTCTTGGCCTGATGTTCGGCTAGTACCTGTTTCACAATATCGACGGCGGATAAATCCTGAAAAACGCGAGAAGTACGGCGATATCTAAGCAAGGCAAACGGCGGCTCTATCGTCAGTGCATACTTTGCAAAGCCCCCATCTGAGCCTAAAAGCTGTACCTGGCTAATGACCCCGCAACGCTCAATCGCGTCGCCATTGGCATCTGCTATCGCCAAAACCACCGGCAAGCCTAGCAGCGATTTAAGTTCTAAATCGCCAATGGGGGACAGGCACTCAATCTGATAGCGATAAGCCTTATTTATCCCCTCGCTGCCTGTTACGCGCTGGGGTAATAACTGCTCGCCCCATGCTGCACCATCGCCAAGCTGAAGAGAGATAAGGCGCTGATCTTGATTAAAAGCAGCGGCGAAAGAGGCAAGCAGATCAAGGGTCATGAGAAACCAAGGGCTTACAGGGGATTTCTATATTACACGAGGCTTTATGCTTGCTGATCTAGGCTTGCAAAAAATATATTGTGTAATTATGCACAAAATCAGAATTTGTAAGTTGTTTTACTTATCTCCTGCTTCATGCAGGCTCTACGTGGTCATGAAGTAGAATGTATCTTGGAAGGGGGATTACTTGATAAGATCTGTTCTTAGCGGGATTTTTGCGTAAACCCGTTGCAGATTGTTGCGGTTTATTGCGGGTTAAGGGCAAAAGTGAGTATTGATAAGCTGTTGATTTTATTGGTTTGTTGTGCTATTTCCTCGCATGGGGTGCAAGGGGTCAGCTTACGCTGGCCTGATCTTTTATTTTAGATTGCTGCTTGGTACTGGTGGCAGTGCATCAATCCAGTTCGCCCATTCCTGCATCATTTGTATTCTTTCTGGCATGTATTCAGCGTGGTTATATGCGGCTTTTACTTCGTTTCGCTCTGCGTGTGCCAGTTGCCTCTCAATCACTTCAGAGCGCCAGCCTAGCTCATGAAGTAGGGTAGATGCCGTAGACCTGAAACCATGGCCTGAAAATTGGCCTGCGTAGCCCATACGCTCTAATGCTTTGTTGATTGTGGTTGCTGTCATGCATGCGTTGGCGGAGCGCATATTGGGGAACAGGAATGCTTGGCCTCCAGATAGGGTGTGCAGCTCACGAAGTAATGCGATGGCCTGCTTTGCTAGGGGCACGATATGGACTTCGCCCACTTTCATTTTATGTTTCATCTTTAATCGTGCGGCCGGTATGCGCCATTGTGCCGTAGTTAAATCAAACTCTACCCACTCTGCTTTGCGTAGTTCAATGGTTCTTACAAAGGTCAGCATCATTAAGCGCATGGCAATCAAAGTGCCTCGGTATCCACCATATTTGGCCATAGCCGCTAGCAGCACAGGGATTTCGTTCTTAGAAAGCGGGGGGTTGTGCCGTACTGTTTGGCGTTTGAGTGATCCACTAAGCGCTGCTGCTGGGTTGTGTTCAATTCTTTGCGTAACGATGGCGTACCGGCAAATCTGGCCGACCCATAAGTGAATCAGGGCCGCTACAGAGGGAGCGCCACGCTCTTCTACTTCGCGGATAAGTTTTAATAGGTAGGCCGCTTTGAGGCTTCTGATTGGGATGGCACCAATTTGCGGCAGGATATCCCTATTTAGGTAGGTTTCTGCTTGCTTTAGATATCCTGCCGACCAGCTATTGCGATTGTGTTCTATCCATTCTTGGCTGATAACAGCAAAAGTTTCGGCGTTTTCTTCTTGCTGGGTTAGCTTCTCCAAATCTTTGGCATGGGTTGGGTTTAAGCCTTGCTTGACTTGCTCCCTTGCCCATTCTCGTATTTTCCGAGCCTCAGCAAGTGTTATGCGCGGATATTCACCGATCGTATAAATGCCGTCTTTTTTAGGGGTAAGCCAATAGCGATAGCGCCAGACTTTTAAGCCGCTTTGGCCGTATATCAAGGTATAGGCCTAGCCCATCGCTTAGTTTTATGGCTTTTTCGCCTGGCTTGGTGTTGCGGATTTTTGTATCTGTGAGGGAGGGCATTTCTGTACCGGATAAGGGCAGGGCGGGGGTGCGTTATCCGGCATCTTATCCTGTTTTTACTTGGCTGCACCACTACGGGACTGGATGCTGCTAGTTAAGAACCTAGTAAAAATGAGGGTTTGAGGTGATTTTGTGGACGGTACTATGTGCTGATAAACCTGCATGCTAATTATCGAGCATAAGCAGCATGGTTTTATCCTGTGAATTTATTAAGTGTATTGCGCCGAGATGCGCATTTTATGAGGCGAGACTAGGGTCAACGCCATCGGCAAAAGGGGCATGCGCGGTGGGCAAAATACGCAGGAAAAAACAAGCGGCTCATTCCATACCTTTTAGGGCTGGATTAATGAGTGTTCATTATACGGATAGGCGGCGGAGAGTCTAGATTGCAGGCATTAAATCAAGGATAGGGGGACGTGAAACTAAGTACTCTAGGCAGAAACGATGATTTTTATAGTGATAAAAAAGGCAAACACAGTGTGTTTGCCTTTTTTTGAAACGTAGAGCTTGGTTTATTTCGCCATTTCTTCTTTCGGAGCTTCTTTTTTCATTTCAGCTTGATGTTTTTTAGCGTCTTTTCTTGCTTTGTGATGTTTGTTTTCTTTTTTCTGCAGGGTCATACCATCTTTGTTCATAACACCTTCAGCAAACGTAGCCACAGAAGTTAAGGCAACACATGCAGCAGCAAGGGCGATAATAAGCTTTTTCATAAATTGAAACTCCTAGTGAGAAAAGTGCAAGATGGTGCTTTTGGTCTCAAATAAGCCCATATCAGCTTGCTTACTACTTGAATGCGTTTGCAAGTTTGTGTGAGCAATGAGCGTACTTATTCATAAACTATGTAAGAAGATTTTTCTACATAGAAATATAAATTTTATCAAAAAGTGGCGCGTTAGCTAGGTTTCGTTGGGAAAATAACAATATTTTAGCCGGCCTTTACTGACACTCACCGCTAGTTGCTTGTGTATTTTTTGCCTATATGGAAAATATTATTGGATTTGGCTTACAGAGGTCGCTATTGTTTTGCGCTGTGGTAATGGCCTGTTGTTTGTTGCAACAAAACAGGCCCAATCAATAAGTGACACTTAGTTAGGAATAATCCCGCATGCCACCCTCATGCCTCCGCCCCCTAAAGCTGCAGGGAGATCTGCGTGGTTGTCGCCACCCATATGTATCATCAGTGTGTGATCTTTTAGGTCGGCTATTTTAAGGCGGGGTGCTAGTACGGGCTGATTGGTTTTGCCGTCTGCTCCAATAATCAACGCGGGTAAATCACCTAAATGTCCATCACCCCAAGGTGAACCGTGGCGTTTGCTGCCGCGTGGGTCGTAATGTCCACCTGCCGCGAGGGCTGGAACCATTTTCCCGTTTTGCTCTTTTGCTGCGCAACTGGCATTTTCATGCATATGAAAGCCATGTGCGCCAGCGGGTAAGCCTTCGATATTGGGGGTAAAAACAAGGCCGTAGGCAGATTCTGAAATCACGACATTTCCAATAGACTGTACGCTACCTTTATCGCTGACCAAATCCATAGGAACGGTGATGTCGGCATAGGCGCTAAGGGCAATAACAAATGATAAATAGATGATTTTCATGGCGTATATCCTTGGGGTGAATAGCGAGCTAATGCGAGGGGGGCCTTTGGGGTCACGTAGAAGTATAGGTTGCTCGAACCGATTGCGAGTGTCAGGGATATGGGAATAGTGGTATGGGAGGGGTGTGCGGTGCGTCAGGACGTATCTATAGCCCTGACGCGAGTAGGCAATTAGGCGTCTAGGCCAGCTTGCACTAATTCAGCTGCGCGTAATACGGCGCGGGCTTTGTTTAAGGTTTCTTGCCATTCGCTGCTGGGTACGGAATCGGCCACGATGCCAGCGCCTGCTTGCATATAGAGGGTTTTGTTTTTAATCACGGCGGTGCGCAGGGCAATGGCCACATCCATGTCCCCGTTAAAGCCTAGGTAGCCCACCGCGCCCGAGTAAATACCGCGCTTTACTGGCTCGAGCTCGGCAATGATTTCCATGGCACGCACCTTGGGTGCGCCAGAAACCGTGCCAGCAGGGAAGGTGGCTTTGAGTACGTCGATATTGCTCATGCCAGGTTTGAGCTTGCCCTCAACGCTAGAAACAATATGCATCACGTGTGAATAGCGCTCGATCAGCATTTTATCGGTGACTTTTACGCTGCCGGTTTGCGCCACGCGGCCTGCATCGTTGCGGCCTAAATCCATCAGCATAATGTGCTCGGCAATTTCCTTAGGGTCGGCTAATAGCTCGGCGGCTAAGGCCTCGTCTTCAAGCCGAGTTTTTCCGCGCGGGCGGGTGCCCGCAATCGGGCGCACGGTGAGGGTGTCGTCTTCAAGGCGCACTAAGATTTCTGGCGATGCGCCCACAATATGAAAATCACCAAAATGGTAGAAAAACATATAAGGCGAAGGATTTAAGGAGCGCAGGGCGCGGTAAAGCGAGAGGGGCGATTCTGTGTAAGGCAAGCTCATGCGCTGTGAAAGCACCACCTGCATGATATCCCCGTCGATAATGTAATCTTTAGCCTTGAGTACCGCGTCTTTAAAGGCTTCTTCACCAAAGCCTGAGGTCATCTCACTAACGCTAGGTGCTGGGCCTTGGAGTGGGATTTTGGCAGGCTCACGTAATGCCATACGCAGTGTGTGCAATCTATCAGCGGCGATTTGGTAAGCGTTGTCTTGTTCTGGATTGGCGTAAACCACTAGATATAACTTGCCGGATAGATTATCTACTACGATCAGCTCTTCAGAGAGCAGTAGCTGGATATCGGGCGCACCGATTTCATCTGGCTTGTGGGTGCTGGCCAGTTTTTTCTCGATATAGCAGATGGTTTCATAGCCAAAATAGCCAACTAAGCCGCCCAAAAAGCGTGGCAGCATTTTATTGGCGGGGGCGCGATAGCGTTGCTGAAAGCTTTCAATAAAATCCAGCGGATTGCCTTGGTGGGTTTCGATCACTTCATCATTGCAAATGACTTCGGTGAGGTTGCCAACTACCTTGAGGCGGGTGCGGGCAGGTAGGCCAATAAAGGAATAGCGGCCAAAGCGCTCACCCCCCACTACAGATTCTAAAAGATAGCTGTAAGGCTGATTGGCAAGTTTTAGATAGACAGAAAGTGGGGTATCTAGATCGGCAAATAATTCTAGCGTCAGCGGGATGCGGTTATAGCCTTGATCTTTGAGTGCGTTAAATTCGATATTGGACAGCATGGCAATACTCCAAACAGGCTTCTTTACCACTTGGGGCGAAGCAGATCAGCAAAATGGCGTTTGATCGGGCGTGTTTAGCATCGCCATCGCGGCTTGTTTGGTCTGAAGTCCATATTGTTTCTTATTTTGTGGAGGGCTTAGTCTCAATTTTTGCCGATCTTAAGTAAAATGGTCAAATTATTACTGAATTTACTTTACTTACAGCCCGTCTTTTAAGTCATTAAGGGGCAGATATAGCGGATTTCTTGCAGCACTTGGCTACCAAGTGTAAAGCTTTTTGGGGCAGCACCATCGTGCACAAACCCGGCTGCAGTATAAAACTTAATTGCGCGATCATTTTGTGGAAACACCCATAGGCTGCAAGCCTGAAAACCACTCTCTGCTAAAACCGCCTTAGCTTGTAACAGTAGTGCTTGCCCCACGCCGCTAGACCAATGCTCACTGGCCACATAGAGCGCCCAAATTTCTGCATCTATGGCAGATGCGTTTTGATCGCGCGATGGGGCAAAATTAATCCAGCCGAGTAGGGTATGGTTTTGCTTTGCAACCAGAATCGTTGATGCTCCCCTGGCCATTTTTTGCCGCCACGAAGCGGTGCGTTGCTCAATACAGAGTGTGGCAAGGTAATCGGCGGCAACAATATCTATATATGCTGCTTGCCATGCTTGGATATGGATTGCAGCAATGGCAGGCGCATCGTTATCGCTGGCTGGGGTGATTTGCATAAAAGCAGGCTTCTGATCGTAAGCTGTTGTAATAGATATGCAGCAACAATTACGGCTGCAGGCTGCGTTGTGCTAGCTCTAGCTGTCTGGTCGCTGCCTGTAATTTAACATCAAACTGATGATCTTTGTTCACAAAGAGGCCACTAAGGAGAAGATCTTCAGCGTGCTGACGGCCTTGCTCTGCTGGTAGTAGGCCGCACACTTTGATTTGCGCATTATTAATACAATAAGAGCCAAGTTCGAGTGTGCTTATGTAAGGCTCACTGAGCTGAATGAGCGCACGTTGGTCAGCAGGTAGCCAGCAAGATAGCCCTCCCATGGAAAGATCATAAATAGGCATGCGCAATATTTGCTTACCCCCTAATTGTAAGGTGCAAAGATAGGGATTGATGATGGGGGCTTTAGAGCGAAAGTGTTCGCGGCGCTGTAGCTTAATTAAGGAATCTGGAATAGGCGATTGCAATATTGGGCGAGTATTTTTATACGCATGGTTTAATTCTTCGACTACAAATTGAATCAGTGCCCCACCACCTAGCGCAGCAACGCATATGGCTTTGCTGCTGGGATTGATTTGGATCTCTGGATGGGTGTTTTCTAAATAGAGAACATTATCTTTTTCATTTATTTCTAATAATAAACAGATTAATAGTTCTTCATTTTCATTTGCAAATACGGTAATGGGCTCATTAAACCTTTGCAATTGTTGTAATAAATTTAAAACTTCCTTACGTGTGGTCTTGCGGAACTCATTGAGCGTATTGCCATGCTCAGTCAGAAAAGTAAGTGAAGTTTTAAAGTTCATGCTCGTCCCCTGCAAAAAGCTTGATTTGAAGAACGAGGACGTTGCCGCGCTCGGTGCCGCTGTTTCTGTATAGCAACGAATGCTGCAACTAGCAGTTTTAGGGCTGATCTAACTTAATCCTATCAACTTAAGATTTAAACCATTGTGTAGGGTGGGCAAAAAATGCGCCCACCCTACAAATTTTACATATCCTTATGTTGATAGGATGGCGATCTAACTGGATTTTATTGTGGTTGGAACGGCGTTTGCGGCGCTTTGCCTAGCTTGGTAAATGGTGTGCTGCATTTTATCGCGCTGAGTAGCGTTTTATCGGGGGGAACTGCGCCTCATCTCATTGGCATAAATAAAGCAATCAGTCGGCATACATTAGATGCATTCTCCTAGCTGAGGCCTCCTCAATGTATCCGATCGTACTAAAACAGGTTAGTAAGCACTATCGCTTGGGCTCGGTTGATGTGCCAGCCTTACAAGACATTAATCTAGAAATTTATCCCAACCGCTTTACGGTGATTGCTGGGCAATCAGGCAGCGGCAAGAGCACCTTACTTAATTTAATGGGCTGCATTGATCGAGCCGATAAGGGTGAGGTATTGGTGGCAGGGCAAAATTTAGATCAATTATCTGATAATGCCTTGGCTGATTTTCGGGCGGTACACCTAGGTTTTATTTTTCAAAATTTTAATTTATTGCCGGTGCTCAGCGCTTTTGAAAACGTTGAGCTGCCTTTACGCATGCTTAATGTATCAAGTGCGATTAGGAACAAGCGTGTGATGGAGCTGCTGGATGCGGTGGGCTTGGCGGATAAGGCTAAAAACCGTCCTGGGCAATTATCCGGCGGGCAAAGGCAGCGAGTGGCCATTGCCCGTGCCTTGGTCACCGCGCCTAAGCTGGTTTTGGCTGACGAGCCAACTGCTAATTTAGATAGCCAAACTGGCGCGGGGATTTTGGCGCTGATGCGTCATATGCAGCGCGAGCATCAGGTGAGCTTTGTGTTTTCTTCGCATGATCCACAAGTATTGGCCGAGGCCGACGATGCGGTGTTTATTCGGGATGGCCGTATTTTGAGCATTGAACGTCGTGAGCTGCATCGTGCCCCTAGCAAAGTAGAGGTGATGGCATGAATATGCTGACGTTAGCCTTGCGTAATTTGCTGCGAAATTATCGCCGCTCCTTGGCAACTTTATTGGCCATGTTGGTGGGGGTGGTGTCGGTGTTGCTATTTGGCGGCTATAGCCAGAATATTCATTTAGGCTTACAAACTGGTTTTGTGCAAAGCAGCGGGCATTTACAGATTCAGCATAAAGATTACTTTTTATACGGTAATGGCAACCCTGCTGCTTACGGGATTGCTGATTACCCTGCCTTGGTGCTGGCTTTAAAAAATGACCCCGTGCTGGCCCCAATGCTGACCATAGTTACGCCAACCTTAAGCTTGGGTGGTATTGCAGGTAATTTTGCAGCCGGTGTATCCCGCACCGTATTTGGCCGTGGAGTGGTAGTAGAAGACCAAAATGTGCTGAGGCGCTGGAATGATTATGCGTTTCCGGTAAAGCCTAAAATTTCCGCCTTAACCGGCACCTCGCCCGATTCCGCCGTGATTGGCACGGGGGTGGCGCGGGTCTTGGCCTTATGTGGTGTGCTTAAAGTAAAAAACTGTCCACAAGCCACCTCCATAGAAGCATCAACCGGCCCTGATGCACCCGCCGATGTGCTGGCTTTATCCGGTGCAACGGCGGCCCCAGCTACGGGGCGAATCGAGATGCTGGCGGCCAATTCGCATGGCGCGCCCAATGTGGCGGCACTGAATGTAGTGAAGGCAGAAAGCACGGGGGTGAAAGAGCTGGATGATATGTTTGTCGCCCTGCATTTATCCCAAGCACAGCGCTTGGTGTATGGCGCAGCTGCCCCGCAAGTGACCGCGATTGTGCTGCAGCTGAAACATACCAGCCAAATGCCAGCTGCCAAGGCGCGCTTAGCGCAGTTAATGGCTGGCCCATTAAAAAATCAGCAGCTAGAAGTGCACGACTTTGCCACGCTTAACCCGCAATACGAGCAAATTACTGGCATGTTAAGCGCGATCTTTGGCTTTATCTCGCTGCTAATCGGCTCGATCGTGCTGTTTACCGTTGGCAATACCATGAGTATGGCGGTGGTAGAACGCACGGTGGAAATTGGCACACTGCGCGCCATCGGCTTACGCCAATCTGGAATTAGGCGTTTGTTTGTCTGCGAGGGCACTTTATTAGGCGTCATTGGGGCTGTGATTGGTTTAATCAGTGCTTTAAGCATCGCGTGGATCGTGAACCACAGCGGCCTCACTTGGACCCCGCCTGGTAATGTCGATCCCATCCCGCTCACGGTACGCGTGTGGGGTGAAAGCCAAATGATGCTGAGCACCGGTCTTGGGCTGATGGGCGTAGCCTTACTCTCCTCATGGTGGCCTGCCCGTCGCGCGGCCAAGCTCAATATTGTTGAAGCATTGCGGCATGCCTGAGTGAGTTTTGTTGCTAGATAAATGGGGTCATGAACAATACTAAATTCACGAAAATAACCTACTTAATTGATGTTACGCGGCAAGATCAAAAAATGCGCAGTCCACTAAAAGCACAAAAAAAACGAACAAATGCTGCATTCAGGCTCCTTTGATTGATTTAAAAAAACAATCTAAGAATGCCCTGATTCGATTTAGTCAGCGGCCCTCTCAATTAAAAAAACAGAGTGAGATCATGCTCATCTGATGGGCTTGTTTCGTGTATTTAGTGTTTTTCGTGGACGAATTGTGTCCTACAAAATATCAGCCAAAACACGTGGAGTTTTGAGATGAAAAAAATATTTGTCCTTGCCTTAGCTATGGTTTGGCATTCGGCCAGCTTTGCTGCGCTGGATGCGCAAGCTTTATTGGCCGCTAGCGATGCTATTCGTAATCCGAGTAAATCGTTTGGGCTGACTACCAACTTGATTGAATACCGTAAGGGTAAAGAAACCGATAGGAACACTTTGGCAATTTATTCTCGGCCCGATGGCGGGCGTTATCGTAATCTGATCCGCTTTGTGGCACCGATCAGGGATGCCGGCAAATTGCTGCTTAAAGATGGCAATGATTTGTGGTTTTATGACGCATCCAGTAAGGCCAGTGTGCGGATTTCGCCACAGCAGCGGCTGTTGGGGCAGGCATCCAATGGCGATGTCGTCACGGTGAATCTGGCGCAAGACTATCGTGCAGAGCTGGCGGGAGAAGAAGATATCCAAGATGGGGAGCGCAAAAACCGCCATTGCTACAAGCTGGCGCTAAAAGCCAGCACAGAAGATGTGACGTATCATCGTATTGAAATGTGGCTGGATGCAGCCAGCAAGCAGCCCGTCAAATCCTTGTTTTACACCGAAAGCGGGCGCTTACTAAAAACGGCTTATTTTAGGCATTACCAAATGCTGCTTGGGGTAGAGCGCCCAAGTGAAACGGTGATTATTGATGGCCTAGACCCGAGTTGGGTCACCGTAATGAGAAACAGCGATTTTGCTTGGCGCGATGTACCAGAAAGCTGGCTGCAAAAAGACTATCTACCCCGCTTTAAGCCGGAGTAAGCCGTGTTGAAACTACACTGGCTATTTTTGGCGCTAATTAGCCACACCGCCTTGGCTAACGATTTGGATGCCCTAGCGCTGGCCGATCAAACCCAAGAGGAGCAAGTCAAAGCCAGCGATATGGCTTGGTTTATTGAAGGTGCTCTTGGGCAGGCGCGCTTGCAAAATGGCCGCGGCGAGCAGGCTACACAACGCCTTTCGTTTGATTTACGTTTAGATAAAAGCTTGGCCACTGACTGGCGAGTGGTGCTGGCTGATCGCTTAGATTTGGCTTGGCAAGGGTGGCAGGGGTCTGTAAGCAAAATCAACACTCTAAAAGAAGCGTTCCTCAGCTGGCAACCGCAGCCTGATTGGGCTGTGGATTTAGGCCGGATTAATACCCGCTATGGTGTGGCGCAGGGCTATAACCCGAGTGATTTTTTCCGTAATGGTGCTTTAAGGTCGGTGGTATCGGTTGCCCCCGCTAGCTTACGAGAAAACCGCCAAGGCACCGTGATGTTACGTGGGCAAAAACTATGGTCGGGTGGGGCGATCACGGCAATTTTAGCGCCCAAATTGGCCGAGCAAGCCAGCCACGAACCCTTTAGCCCAGATTGGGGCGCTAGCAATCCCCAAACGCGCTATTTACTGGCGCTGAGCCAACAGGGGCCATCCTCTCTCGCTGGGCAAATGCTGCTATTTGGCGAAGCAGATACCGAACCGCAGTTGGGCTTTAATCTATCAGGCTTACTGAATGATGCAACGGTGCTGTATTCAGAATTTACTGCAGGCAAAGAGACCGCCATGACTTACCGCATGAGTAGTGGTTTTACTTGGACATCGGCCTATAAACTTTCGCTAAGCTTGGAATATCAATACGATGGTGGTGCTAAAAACGCGGCAGAATGGCAAGCTTTGCAGCAAGGGCCGTTATCTGACTATTGGCGTTACCGTAGCGATGTGCAATCAAGGCAGGCGTTAAATACCCAACAAGCGACGATGCTCTACGCCAGTTGGCCCGATTTACTGCCTTCTTTAGAGCTGGCGGCGCTGTGGCGGCATGATTTAATCGATTCTAGCGATATGGCGTGGTTTGAAGCGCGTTATCATTTCAAAGCCCTTGATTTAGCCGTGCAATGGCAAATTAATCGCGGCGATGCGCTGAGCGTGTATGGAGCCTTGCCACAGCGGCAATCAGGGCTGTTATTAGCCAAGTATTATTTTTGAGTTGCTAATTAAAGGGTGATGGTTTTTTATAAAAAATATTCTGCTGCGTCCTGCTCAATATTGGGTGCAGCAAGTAGCGCCCTACAATTTACGGTCTTCGTGTGTTATGTGGATGAAATAGATTGCTTTGGTTTGTGAGGAAGTAAATGCTTGATATTAAAATTTTACTAGAGAGATGGCGGCGTGATTTGCCGGTTTTACTGTTGGTAAATACGCTGATTGCGGGTTTGTGTACCTTAGTTAGCGATATTCGTTATTTATTGGATAATTTACTGATTTCCCATTCAATTGGCTTCAGTATTTCACTGCTTAATACCCTGATATTTTGTCATACTTCCGATCCCATTGTAGCGCCAAGCAAATTGCGCCCTTGGCGCTTTATTCTGGTGATTCCCTTTGGTGTGTTATTGGGATTTAAAATAGCAAATTGGCTCGGCGCACCTGATTTACTTGTTTACTTTTGGGTGAACCCAAGCCAACAATGGCGCGGGATAGCCACCGCTATTTTGTTGACGACATCCGCCACTGGGTTTTTTATTGTTTTCTATCGAGCGCAAACGTATCGAGCACAATTAGCCATAGAGCAGCAGCAATCGGCAGAGGCCAAGCAATCAGAGCTGGCTGCGCAATTGGCCTTATTACAAGCACAAATTGAGCCGCATTTTTTATTTAATACGCTGGCGAATGTACGCAGCCTTATTACCCGTGATGCGCCCTTGGCGCAGGCCATGTTAGATCATTTAAATAATTATTTGCGCGCAAGCTTAAGCCGCACTCGTAAGCGGCAGGTTACTTTGGCCGAAGAGCTAGATTTGGTGACGGCTTTGCTGGCGATTTCACAAATTAGATTAGGCAGCCGCTTACGCTATCAAATAGATGTGCCCGCTGATTTACACGCCGCGCTATTGCCTCCGCTACTGTTACAGCCCTTGGTAGAAAATGCTTTAGAGCACGGCATTGAACCTGCCGTTGAAGGAGGTGAGGTGCGTATTGTGGTGGATATGGTTGAGCAATTACTACGCTTACGTGTTTATGATACTGGGCTTGGTTTGGATGCTGGGGCAATTCAAGAAAGCGGCGATGGGGTGGGCCTGCCAAATGTGCGTAAGCGTTTAGAAAATCTCTATGGGGGGGAAGGTCGGCTGGCGCTTTACCCAAATCTGCCATCTGGTGTAATCTCTGAAATTGTCTTGCCCTTGAATCGACTAAACGATTAATGGATATAACCCATGCCTACAGCCTTAATTGCTGACGATGAGCCGCTGCTTGCCGCTAGTCTTGCAGAGCGCCTACAGGCGCTTTGGCCTGAATTAAAAATTGTTGCGGTGGTGAAAAATGGTTTAGAGGCGGTAGCAGAGATCAATCGTAAACAGCCCGATTTTGTGTTTTTGGATATTCGTATGCCTGGATTAAGTGGCTTACAGGTTGCCAGTACTTTGCATCATGCACGTGTGGTGTTTGTAACTGCTTTTGATGAATATGCAATTTCTGCTTTTGAAAATGCGGCGCTTGATTATTTGCTCAAGCCAGTCAGTGACGAAAGGTTGGCGCAATGTGTGGGGCGGCTACAGCGTGAAAATAGGCCCAGTGTTGATTTTGGGGCCTTGATCTCTAGCTTGCAAAAAGAGCCGCTTGGCTTGGCCTGGCTAACGGTTGGTCTGGGTGATGTCACGCGCTTGGTTGCGGTGGATGAGGTGTTGTTTTTTCAATCGGCGGATAAATATACCGAGGTGGTTACTGTTCACGAGCGCCATTTAATTCGCACGTCTTTAAAAGAGTTATTGCCTCAGCTGAATCCTAAAAGTTTTGCCCAAGTACATCGCGCCTACATCGTTAATTTGCATGTGGTCGCGCGAATTGAGCGCGATTTATTGGGCCGGCAAAAAATAGAGCTTAAAAATAGTTCGCATAGCCTGCCTTTAAGCCGGAGTTTTGCCGCGCAGTTTCGGCAAATGTAAACCTCTTTTGCTCCATACAAAAACCAGCACAGCGAACAGCGCAAGCAATCACTGATTTGCGTTTTGTTGATTAAGGTTGGTTTAACAGTCTATTCTTATTTACCCAACTGCAGCGTTCTAGCATACAATTATAGGCCGAAATTTGATGACCAATTGTGTTGCTTTAGGGGTTTAGTAATGAATATTTCACAACGATTAATCGCATTGATTGTAGTTGCCCTACTTTCATTGCTATCGGTGATGATGTTGGGGGTGTCAAAATTAAATGATCAGGCAGACCGTTTAAAGTATATTTCTGAACATTCAATGCAGAGTGCTTTATTGGCAAATAAAATAGCCAATGATTTAAATCAAAACCGTATTGTTCTGTTTGTGCATATTCTATCTTCTAAAGATCAAGAAAAAGAAGCCATTGCTAAGTTCGTAAGTTTTAATCGTGATTTGCTAGTAAAAAATATCAACATCTATGGGCAGTTTGTGGAAGGGCAGGCAGACGCAGCGCTCTATAAGCAATTACAATCTGCATATAATGATTACGATAAGCTATTTATGGAGGCAATTAAGCTTTCGGATGATAGAGATTTTACCCGTGCATTTGAATTGGCTAATGAAACAGGTTTCGCAAAATTTACCGCAGTGATACAGCCGGTAAATGGCTTGGTTAAATTTAATGAAGACCATGCCAAAGAATTGATTGTTGATGCTGAAACGGCCAATTCAAAATCTAGATTATTGTTTTTGGCTATTTCTGGCTTTGGTGTGGTATTGGTTTCTTTTATTGGGCTATTAATTTATCGCGCGATACGTAAACCTTTACTCGATAGTTTAGCTTCTTTATCCCATATTGAAGAAAAGCTCGATTTTACCCGCCGTATTCCTGTGCATAGCAATGATGAAATTGGTCAGTTAGTAAAAGCCGTCAATCATATTCTTGATGCGGTGCAAAAGAGTTTTATTAATATTGAGCAATCCCTTCAGCAAATGTCGGGTGCAGCGGTAGAAATGTCGCTGAATACCCGTCAGCTAACAAAAATTTCTGTTGTATCCAGCGAATCAGCCGCTCATATGGCCGCTACTGTTGAAGAAGTCACCGTAAGTATTAATCATGTAGCCGAGCGTGCTCGGGACACTAAAATTCATACGCAAAATTCTGGGCAATTAGCCAGCGATGGTGAACGCGTAATTAATGCAACGGTTACAGAAATTGATAGTATTGCCGGCACGGTACGTGAAGCTTCAACTGAAATGAGTGATTTACAATTTAAGAGTAATCAAATTCGAATTGTAGTGAATGAGATTAAAGAAATTGCCGATCAAACCAATTTACTTGCTTTAAATGCCGCGATTGAAGCGGCTAGGGCGGGTGAATTAGGCCGTGGTTTTGCCGTTGTGGCCGATGAGGTCAGAAAACTAGCCGAGCGCACGGGTAAATCAACTCAAGAAATTGCCAATACCGTTAGCTCTATTCAAGAAGGCTCGGATCGTGCTGTGGCGCGGATGCGGCAGGTGGTGCAGCGAGTAGAAGAAGGCGTTACCCATGCGCGTGGCGCAGGTACGGCGATTGCTAATATTAAGGCGGCCTCTGATGTTGTAGTAAGCTATGTGGTGGATATTTCTGAAGCGCTGCTTGAGCAGAGCAGCGCCAGCACGGCAATGGCGCAGCAGGTAGAGAAAATTGCGCATATGTCGGAGCAAACCAGTGATGCCGCAGTGCAGTCGGAAGTGTCTGCAGATCAACTACAAAAATTAATTGAATCGGTGCAAAAAGCAATTTCAAGTTATCGTCTTGCTTAATGATTTAAGCTGTGTTCAAGACAAGCCCCTACCACGTGGGGGCTTGTCTCATTTTTAATAAGGGTTAGCGATGTTGCAGCGACTTAGGCAATCAAGCTCTTTTTGGATGATTGTTGCGTGTTTTTGTTTTGCCATTATGGGTGTTTTCGTTAAATTAGGGAGCGCGCAGTTTTCTGCATCAGAGCTGGTTTTTTACCGCTGTGTAGCGGGTTTTGTTGCAATATCAATGGTAGTGCTGCCGCAGGGGAAATCATTTAAAGTAAGCGGGCCGATGTTTAAATTGCATCTATCACGCAGTGTGTCTGGCTTTGTTTCTTTATTACTTTATTTTTATGCTATTGCCCATTTGCCACTCTCTACGGCAGTCACACTCAGCTATACCTCTCCCTTGTTTTTAACCTTATTAATGGTTTTCTTTTTAAAGCATAAGCCGCAGCGTAGACAAGTCATTACCATTTTATTGGGATTTGTAGGCGTACTCATTTTGCTTAAACCTACTTTTGAAAGTAGCTTATGGATGGCAGGCTTAATTGGTTTATGCGCGGGGTTTTTAGCCAGTATTGCCTATATTAATGTGAATAAATTAGGGCAGGCGGGTGAGCCTGAATGGCGTACTGTGTTTTATTTTTCTTTTTTTTCCTCGCTCGGGGCCGGTATGTTGATGTTATTGCAAAGCCAACGCTTAACTGCATTGAATCAAAGTAATCTTTGGATTGTATTTGGCTTAGGGGTTTCTGCAACAATTGCACAATTATCGATGACTAGAGCGTATAGCCGTGGCAAAACACTGGCCGTTGCTAGCTTGGCTTATTTGACCGTGCTATTTGCAACTTTGTTTGCTGTATTCCTTTGGGATGAAAAATTGAGCGCGTCAAGTTTTATTGCTATGTCATTAATTGCCGGTTGTGGCATATTATCGAGTGTGCGAGGAATAAAAAAGCAATAAGCTGTAAGTAATATTGTTATTTTAAAATAAATGCTTAAAAATAGCGCGCTTAAGGAGAATTCAATGCGGTTTTTGCTATCGAATGACGATGGTTATTTTGCGCCAGGCATTTTAGCTTTGGCAGATGCTTTACGCGAAGAGGGTGAGGTGATTGTTTGTGCACCAGAGCGCGATCGCAGTGGCGCGAGTAATTCGCTGACTTTGGATCGTCCTTTAAGCGTACGCAAAGCGCCTAGCGGCTTTTGGTATGTGAATGGCACGCCAACGGATTGCGTGCACTTAGCCGCAACCGGCTTGATGGATACGTTGCCGGATATGGTGGTGGCGGGGATTAATCATGGTGCAAATATGGGGGATGACACCATCTACTCTGGTACCGTGGCCGCCGCTACTGAGGGGCATTTACTTGGCGTGCCTGCCATGGCGATCTCTTTGGCTTCTAGAAATCCGCAGCATTTTGCAACGGCGGCAAAAGTAGCCCGAGACTTAGTGCAAAGATTTATTCAATCGCCTTTTGCCGCGCCAGTGTTATTAAATGTCAATGTGCCGGATATTCCCTATGCTGAATTAAAAGGCGTACAAATGACTCGCTTGGGGCGTCGACATAAATCGTCAGGCGTGATTCAATCCAAAAATCCGCGCGGGGAAACTATCTGGTGGGTGGGGCCTGTGGGTGAGGTCTCTCATGCAGGGGAAGGCACGGATTTTCATGCGGTAGCCCACGGCTATGTATCTGTAACCCCTTTGTCGGTTGATCTAACCGCTAAAACACAACTTGATCTTGTCTCCGCATGGCTATCCGATTGAATATTGCCGCTTTGGGCGGCGTTGGTATGACCTCTGCTCGTACTCGAGCACGGTTGGTTGAGCGCTTAAAAGCGCAGGGGATAACCCATTCTGCAGTTTTAGCTGCTATGGCAGAAGTGCCGCGCCATGGTTTTATAGACGAGGCTTTGGCGCATAAAGCTTACGATGACTTGTCTTTACCCATTGGTTTTGGGCAAACCATTTCACAGCCTTATATTGTGGCGCGTATGACCGAGCTGGCAATGGCTGCGGCTCAGCATGAAAAAGTGTTGGAAATTGGCACTGGTTGTGGCTATCAAACTACCGTATTGGCTTTGCTGTTTAAAACGGTATATTCCATTGAGCGTATTGGTGGCTTACATAAGGCTGCCCGTGAGCGATTAAGCGTGTTAGGCGTGCATAATGCACGCTTACGACATGCAGATGGTAGTAAGGGTTTGCCTGAGGCAGCTCCCTTTGATGTGATTATTATTACGGCAGCAGCCCCTATCTTGCCAGAGGATATGCTTCCTCAGCTTAAACTGGGTGGCCGTTTGATTTTTCCTGTTGGTGAGGCTGAGCAAGAATTGCGTCAGATAGAGCGAACCAGCGAAGGATTTGTAGAAACCCGCCTAGAAAAAGTAAATTTTGTGCCGCTATTGCCGGGTACCGTGTAAATCGTTTTGAGTAAGGAGATTTTTCTGTGAACTGGCAAGGTCTGTGTGCCCCTTTAGTATTAGTGCTTGGTGCTTGCGCCAGCCAACCTACACCGCCTGCGCCGATTGTTGATCGCAGCGCTGTTGCCACCCCTGCTCCGCGGGTTGTGCCTGCTGTGGCTAGCCCTGTGCTTAGTGGTGATACACGCCCAGCTACTTATGTGGTTAAGAAAGGTGACACGCTTTATCGTGTGGCACTTGACCATGGCTTGGCGTATCGCGATCTGGCTGCATGGAATAATTTGACGGATGTAAATGGCATTAAAATTGATCAAACTTTGCGGCTTACAGCACCTGAGGGTGGCGTAGAAATTCGCCCCTTAAAGAGCGATGAAGCACCTAGAGTCGAGATCAAATCTGAAACAAAAAACTACCCTAAAGCTATGAAAACACCTTATGGTGTGCAATCTGCCAGTGCAGTTGCTGCTTTATCAGAAGGTCCTGTTGTTGCTTTAAAATTACAGACAGAACCCACCAAGCTACCGTCTGTCGCTGCACATTCTGCCTCTGAAGTGCGGGTTGCATCTGCGGTAAAAACCACAGATAAACCCAATATAAATGCCTCTTCTACGCAAAATATGAAGGATGAAAAGGCCACAGAATGGGCTTGGCCGACCGTTGGACGAGCGGTGAAGGGCTTCTCGGACGAAAATCGTGGTATTGATATATCAGGAAAAATGGGCCAGTCTGTAGTTGCATCAGCTAAGGGTAAGGTTGTTTACGCCGGAGCTGGCTTACGCGGCTATGGAAAGATGATTATCCTTAAGCATAATCAAGAATTCCTGACAGCATATGCAAACAATAGTAAACTTTTAGTTAAGGAAGGAGATGAGGTAAAAAGGGGAGATAAAATTGCTGAGATGGGCAATAGCGATAGTGAACAGGTCAAACTGCACTTTGAAATGCGCAGATTTGGGAAGCCGGTAGACCCTGCAAAATACATCCAAGCGGAAAAAACATGAACGATCAGCTTGATATTCTGGAAGAGGAATTGCTCGAGGAAGGTGAAGATCTCGAGAAGGCCGAACAGGAAGAAGGTGCGGAAACGGATGTCGAGCCTGCTGCTGAGGAAGCCGAGGCTCATGTCCACGAAAGCACAGGCGACGTAACGCAGATTTATCTAAATGAAATTGGCCAAAGTAAGTTGCTTACCCCTGATGAAGAGCGCGCTTTGTCTCGTAAGGTTGTTCAAGGGGATTTTCAAGCTCGGCAAAAAATGATTGAGCACAATTTGCGCTTGGTCGTTAATATCGCTAAGCATTATATTAATCGCGGGATGACTCTTCTTGATTTAATTGAAGAAGGCAATATTGGTTTAATGCACGCATTAGAAAAATTCGACCCCGAGCGAGGGTTTCGTTTTTCTACCTATGCCACATGGTGGATTAGGCAAAGTGTAGAGCGCGCAATTATGAATCAATCGCGCACCATTCGTTTACCCGTGCATGTGATTAAAGAATTAAATGTCTATTTGCGCGCTCAAAGGCATTTAGAAGCGCAATTAGGGCATGAGCCGGTCATTGAAGATATTGCGCATTTGGTTGGCAAATCAGTAGAAGATGTGCGTAGGGTCATGAGTTTGAATGAAAGAGTCGCATCCTTAGATGCCCCTCTAGATATTGACCCTATGCTAACCATTGGCGAATCTATTCCAGATGATCAGCACGATGGCCCAGAAGCCATTTTGCAAAATGCCGAAGTAGAGCGCTATGTGCGGGAATGGCTAAAGCAATTAAATGAAAAGCAACGCATTGTGATTGAGCGCCGCTATGGCCTCAATGGATATGAAGTCTGTACTTTAGAAGATTTAGCTGCCAATTTGAATTTAACCCGAGAGCGGGTGAGGCAAATTCAAATTGAGGCCCTTGAGCAATTACGCCGTATCTTACGCCGGTATGGCGTAACCAGCGATGTCTTACTCTGACCGAGAAGAATCCAAACAACGACCTTGAGATCCATGGTCGTTTTTTTTGGATTTTATAAAATCAAACTATCGTTTCCAAAACCAAGTTATATTCAGCACCGTGTTCACCCTTCTTGGCGCTGATCTGGCCTTGGCCACGGATGCCAGTGAAATGCCTGATCCACTTCCCTCAATAATTGTTAAGCTGCCGCTGACTCCTGCGCTAGCAGAGAATACGCCTTCGTGGCGAAGCACAAAGCTGCCATCGCGTGCGGCCATCTTGGCAACGATACGTTCCATGCCCGTAAAAATTACGTCACCACCTGCAATTTTTGGGTAAGCCAGCAGGTATTCCAACACCCCTTCACCTTCGATGTCCCCGCTAAGTGTGTTTACAATACTGGCACGGCTTAGCTTGCCTGCTTCGCTCATTTCATGGAAAGGGATTTCGGACCAAGTTTGAACGCTAGTTTGGCAGACGATGCTTGTGGTCATGCTGTTTCTCCTGAGCTTAAAACGGTGGGGGCGGGAATGTTGACTTCAAAAGCGTAGCTGGCACGTTGCTGAGTAAACCCGATAGCTTGATAAAAAAGATGGGCGTGTTTGCGATGTAGGCCGGATCGCAAGCGCAGGCGCGGGTAGCCTTTCTCTGCCGCCCAGTTTTTTGCGTAGGCAACAAGGGCTTGACCAATACCCTGACGGTGATGCGCATGACTGACGACTAAGGCGCTGATTTCGGCATAACCATCGCTGGCGATCAGGTGCACACCCTGTACGTGACATAGGCCGAGCAATTGCTCGCTTTTAAATGCCAAAAAAACATCATGCTCTGGGCTTGCTGCGAGGTATTAAAACCGCTTGGCGATGTCGCTTGGGTTGCCGGAGTAGCCCAGATCGGGCAGCAGCTGCGATACGGCGCTGGCATCTGCAAGGTGCATGCTGCGGATAGTCAAGCCAGCCTCGCTGCCCAAATCGGGGTGTTGGCTGAGAATGCGCTGGCGCAGATCATCGATAAGCCGCTTGCGGCTGCTCAGCGGGTATTCTAGTGGGGAAAAAGGCATGGAAGCGAGGGAAAGAGCGTCGATTAGCGCTAGCAGCTCCTGTGCCTCTGCAGTGCTAAAGCTGCTTTTTTTGCCCTGTTGGCTTAAAGCGCTGAGTTTTTCTTGCAGGATTTCTTTGCTTGCAATGGCGGCTTCAGAATCAGGCTGGGCAACGCACAGGCCAAAGGTGCCGTGTAGAAAATGTTGCCATATCAAGTCTGTCCTTATGGCTAAGCCTGTGCTAATGATTGAGCCATCGTCATTAAAGCTGTCTTTTAAGCGCCAAGTTGTTGTATTTAATTCTGCAAGAGCCGCCTGCAAGTGTTGTTTAAAGTCTGCATAAATGACAGCACAGGCGGCGTTGAGGTCAACGTCTTGAATATGCTTTTGGGCCAACATTACCCAAACTTTATTGGCAGGATGAAAGTATTGCCCCACTTTTGCATGGGGCGCAGCTATTTCACCAAAGACGTAAGATTTTAAGGTGGAATCCGCTGTGACGCTGTAAGCCGCTGCAGGGATTAGCTGGTGCTGAATAAGCTGCTTAAGCTGGGTGGCAGAAATCGTACAGGCAGCAGCGAATTGCTCCGCGTTTAAATAATGCTGACTCAAGTATTGGTCTAAAGGCATATTTATCTTGGCGTAAGTTATTTTTGAGGGCTTAATATTTAGATTATGTTGTGTTGTAGGTATACCTAAGGGATTGTAACGTTTTACTTTAGGGAACCTCGAAAAACCCATCTTTCGTCATAATACGCGCCTTGTCTTATTTAGAAATATAGGTTTTTCGAGGCCCCCTTTAATACCTGGTGGTTTCACTGACAAAAATTGCTCTAATTTAGTCAGCTCTTGCAATTAATTGGCTGATAATCTTGAAGGAGGGGGCTTGAGTAAAAATTTGAGGAAAGCCGCACACCTTTTGGCATGCGACTTAGGGCGCTCTTGTAGGGACTAAATACCGCGCAGTAATTCGTTGATGCTGGTTTTGGCGCGGGTTTTAGCGTCTACTTTTTTAACGATTACCGCGCAATACAGGCTGTATTTGCCGTCAGCAGAAGGAAGATTGCCTGACACCACCACAGAGCCGGCAGGGATGCGGCCGTAAGTCACTTCACCGGTTTCGCGATCATAAATCTTAGTACTTTGGCCGATGTAAACGCCCATCGAAATCACCGAGCCTTCTTCTACAATCACGCCTTCAACCACTTCGGAGCGTGCGCCAATAAAGCAGTTGTCTTCAATAATAGTTGGGTTGGCTTGCAGCGGCTCAAGTACGCCACCGATGCCTACTCCGCCGGATAAATGCACGTTTTTACCGATTTGTGCGCAGCTACCTACGGTGGCCCAAGTATCGACCATAGTGCCTTCGTCTACATAGGCACCGATATTCACGTAAGACGGCATGAGCACGACATTTTTGCCGATAAAGGAGCCACGACGTGCTATGGCGTTCGGTACAACACGGAAGCCGCCTTCACGGAAGTCGTCGCTGGTGTAATCGGCAAATTTGGAAGGCACTTTGTCAAAATACTGGGTGCAGCCGCCATCCATAGGTACGTTGTCATTAATGCGGAAAGACAGTAATACGGCTTTTTTAAGCCATTGATGGGTATGCCACTCACCATCTATTTTTTCCGCAACGCGGTACTGGCCTTTGTCTAAGCCCAAAATCACGCTATTGATGGTATCGCGCAGCTCGGAAGTCACATTGGCTGGGGTGATCTCAGCACGGTTTTCAAAAGCAGTTTCGATGATCTGTTGCAGTTGGCTCATGGTGTTTCCTTTTCAGTTAAACAGCTTGGGACGTGCCTATCGTGGCAGAGTGCTTACGACAAAAACGGACAATCCGCTCTGCAGCGGTAATACAATCTTTTAAAGGGGCCACTAGGGCGATGCGAATATAGCCAAGACCTGGGTTAACGCCATGGGCGCTGCGGGCAAGATAGGAGCCGGGCAATACTGTGACGTGCTCTTCTGCAAATAGTTTACGGGCAAACTCGGTATCGTCGCCGTTGATTTTTGCCCATAGATAAAATGCCGCATCGGGTTGTTGAACATCCATCACCCCTTGTAGGAGTGGCGTTACTGTGGCAAATTTTTGGCTATATAGTTCACGGTTTTCTATCACATGCACTTCATCATCCCAAGCAGCGGCGCTGGCGGCTTGCACCATCGGGCTCATGGCGCAGCCGTGATAGGTGCGATAGAGCAAAAACGGTGCAAGCAGTTTGGCATCCCCCGCTACAAAGCCGGAGCGCAGCCCAGGCACATTGGAGCGCTTAGATAGTGAAGAGAAAATCACCAGATTATGATAATCACGTCCTAGTAGGCTGGCAGCTTCTAGCGCACCCAGTGGTTTCTCATCACCAAAGTAAATTTCTGAGTAGCATTCATCAGAGGCAATCACAAAGCCGTATTGATCAGAGAGGGTAAAGAGTTTTTTCCAGTCGGCCAAAGAGGCCACCGCGCCAGTGGGATTACCTGGTGAGCAGGTAAACACCAGCTGGGTGCGCTGCCAAATCTCTGCAGGAACGGCATCCCAATCAGGCTGAAAACGATTTTCTGCATTGCAATTTACAAAATAAGGCTCAGCCTTAGCCAAAAATGCGGCGCCTTCGTAAATTTGGTAAAACGGATTAGGGGACAGCACAATCGGCTGGCTCTCACCGCTGTTATCAATGATGGTTTGCGCAAAGGCAAACAGCGCTTCGCGGCTGCCGTTCACAGGAATGATTTCAGTGGCAGGGTTAGGGGCGGCAATTGAATAACGCCGCGCCAGCCATGTACTGATACTTTGCCGCAAGCTATCGGAGCCCAGTGTAGCTGGGTAGGCGGATAAGCCATCAAAGTGGGCGATCAGCGCATCAGTAACTAGCTGCGGTGTAGCGTGCTTAGGCTCGCCTATGGATAAATTAATATGTGCCAGTGCCGGATTGGCCGTCACACCTGCAAAAAGTTGCTTTAGTTTTTGGAATGGATAGGGCTGAAGCAATGATAGTTGCGGTGACATGGATATCCGAGATGACTGGGGAAAACCCCGATTATAGCAGTAGGCTTTCATACGCCCGTGCTTACTAGATATTTTTTTGCGGTGGCTGAGGATGCTGAGCATCTCAGGTTAATTCAGCCCACGAAATAAAGTCCACGAAATAAATGAAAGTTACCAACCAGCGCGCTATTAACTATTTAAGCGCAGAAAGCTTAGGGGCGCTGCTGTTCCTGGTTTAAGCAAGGGCGCGGCAAGCAGCGCCTGCTGGTTGGTGGCTTTCGTTATTTAGGTGTGCTGCGTATTTTAATCCCACTGCACAATATCTCTTACTTCAGCAGATTTCCATACTCTTGAACCAGCTTGCGTACTTTGCCTGCTACAACGGCAGAGCAATAAGGCTGCTCAGGGTTTTGTTCGAAGTAATCTTGGTGATAGGTTTCGGCTGGCCAATAAGTGACGGCGGGGGTGACTTCTGTGACGATAGGATCGCTGTAGTCACTGGCTAAATCAGCAATCATTTTGCGTGCGTCAGCGGCTTGTTGCTCGCTATGAAAAAAAATACTAGAGCGATACTGCGTGCCCACATCCTCACCTTGGCGGTTTAAGGTGGTGGGGTTATGCAGGGCAAAAAATAGCTCTAAGATTGTAGCGTAGCTGATAATGGCTGGATCAAAGGTAAGCTGAATCACCTCGGCGTGGCCGGTGTCGCCAGTGCATACGGCCTTGTAAGTTGGCGCTTCAATACTACCGCCCATATAGCCGCAATCTACTTGGGATACGCCGCGTAAACGTGCGAAGGTGGCATCTAAGCACCAGAAACAACCACCCGCTAATGTCGCAATTTCACTCATTTTTATCTTCCGATTGTTTTCATGCTTTGTATTAATAGGTAAAAAATCTGTAGAAACAAAGGTTGGCGTGAGTGCTGAGCACAAGGGGAAAAACATCCTACTACATCATTTTTACATTCAAAAATGATGTAGTAGCACTTGTTTTATCTCAGTGTGCTTTGTGTCCTTTCCTCTGTGTATGCAGGCCTTTTATCGAGTAGTTATTCCCCTGCAGGCTATTGCCTTGCTCCGCGTAAATTAGTCGGCAGGGGGCCGCTAAAATTACAGCGGTAGGGATTAATATCTAAGCCACCACGGCGGGTGTAACGGGCGTAAACGGCCAGCTTCATTGGGGCGCAATCTCTTTGAATATCCACAAAAATACGTTCTACGCATTGTTCATGGAATTCATTGTGATTTCTAAAAGAAATTAAATAGCGTAATAGCGATTCACGATTAATAGGCTTGCCAGTATAGCTAATCTGAATACTGGCCCAATCGGGTTGGCCGGTGACTAAGCAATTGGATTTTAGCAAATTAGAGGTCAGCGATTCGCTGATGGTGGTTGCACCGCTATCACACTTTAATAAGCCTGCTTGGGGGGAGTATTGATCAACTTCTATATCTAGATTGTCGATGCAATAGCCGTCTAACTCCGCCAAGCGTTGCTGATGAAATTGCTCTGGGCCAATGAGCTGTACGCTTATATTTGCCCCAGCTGCTGCGGATAGGTCGGCTTGTAGCAGGTTTTGTAACGCTTCACGTGTTTCTAGCTTGGTTTGGTTAAAGCTATTTAAATAGAGTTTAAATGATTTAGATTCAATGATGTTTGGGCTGCTAGCGGGCACAGCAAATACAGCAATAGCGACCTGTGGTTTGCCACGGTTATTGAGCCAAGACAGCTCGTAGCCATTCCAAATGTCGCTTCCCATAAAGGGGAGTGTTTCACTTAGGCCAATCTCAAGCCGTTTGCCTATGCGGGGAATAGGAAAAAGCAGGTTTGGATCGTATTCGGTGATGTAACTTACCGTTTTGCCTAGGGGGGATAATTCAGCTTCGCTCACAAATGCTCCTTAATCAGGTTTGGATGCAAGGGGGGAGTTGCCTGCGGCAAATTGCAGCTCTTGATCTATTGCCCGCTATTTTATCTTTAAGCATCTATTTAATGCTTGGCAATTATCGGTATTTTCTGATTAGCCCAACCATTACGCCGTAAATTTCTAAGCCTTCTTTGGGGCGAATGGGTTCGTAAGCGGGGTTTTGTGGCATGAGCACATAGCCTTGTTTATCGCGGCTTAAGGTTTTAAGCGTGTATTCGCCGTCCACAATGGCAATGACTACATCACCCACATTGGCACTATGGCGTTTTTCAACTACGGCAATATCACCATCGTGGATGCCCGCGTCGATCATAGAATCGCCTTTAACGCGCACCATCACCGATGCCGATGGGCGATCAATGAGGTAATCGTCGATGCTAATGGCCTCGCTCATTGCATCATTGGCAGCGGCTGGCAGGCCTGCGGGTACAGGGAAGTCAGCCAGCTCACGCTCAAAAAAACGCTTGGTTGGGGCGAGGCGTTTATCTGGGGTGATATCGACATAACCCGCAAGTAGCAAGCGTTTAACCAGTGCCGAAACGGCGGATTTGGAGGCAAGGCCCAGTAAATCTCCAATCACCGAATAGGAGGGTAGATTACGGTAGTCAGCGTAATAGTCTTGCAGCTTGCCTAGGTATTCGGTATCGCGATTGGGGTGTGCCATTGGGTTAACCTTTTTAGAACAAACGTTCTACGCTAGCGTAGTGAACGCTCGTTCTGTTGTCAAGAGCCGGATAGATCGCTGTTGTTTTCTGCTGGTTATACGGTATGCAGAGCGCGCAGTGTGCATGGGTTACAATAGCGGCCTTTCTGCTTTGGCTGTATGAATTGTGAAGATTTTACTTGCCCCGATGGAGGGGCTGCTTGATTTTGTGCTGCGTGATGTGCTGACGCGGGTGGGTGGCATTGATATGTGCGTGACGGAGTTTATCCGCATCAGTGGCTCCTTATTACCAAATAAAACTTTTCTGCGGATTGCGCCAGAGCTGCTAAACGGCAGCAAAACGGTGGCTGGCGTGCCGGTTAGCGTGCAGTTGCTTGGCTCAGATCCCGTATGTATGGGCGAAAATGCGGCGCGTTTGGCTGAGCTTGGCCCTTATGAAATCGACTTAAATTTTGGTTGCCCAGCTAAAAGTGTGAATCGCCACCGTGGCGGAGCCGTGCTGTTACAAGAGCCCGAGCTGATTGAGCAGATTGTAGCTGCCGTGCGCCGCGCGGTACCCATGCATATCCCCGTGACAGCCAAAATGCGCCTTGGTTATAACGACAGTAGCCAAACCATTGAATGCGCGCAGGCGATGGCCAGTGGCGGTGCCGCACGGGTGGTGGTGCACGCTAGGACTAAATTTGATGGTTATAAACCACCTGCCTATTGGGAGTTAATCCCTGCCGTTCGGGAGGCGCTGGCGGCATCAAACGTGCCGGTGGTGGCTAATGGCGAGATTTGGACAGTGGAAGAGTTTCACCGCTGCGCCCTAGTCTCGGGCTGCGATCAAATTATGCTGGGGCGCGGCATTGTTTCTAATCCTAGCTTGGCGCTAATGGCAAAAACCGGTCAAGCACAGCTGCCTTGGGAGGCACTGCAACCCTTGTTCCTGTGCTTTTGGCAACTGATTCAGGCACAGCACATTATGCCTAAGCACCGTGCGGGGCGAATGAAGCAGTGGCTGACTTATTTACGTCGAACTTATCCAGAGGCGGAAGCATTATTTATGCAAGTCCGAACCTTAACTGAGCCTGCCGATGTGGCCGCGGTATTACTGAGCAGCCAGAGATAATTAAATAAGGGTAACTATGCTGGGATATTACGAAAGGCTAGCAGCGGCTCTTTTGCCCATGTTGGCAGATAGAGCATTGATCCGTGATGCGATTATTTCTGTTGTTTTTATTACCGTTTTAATGGTTTGTCGATCTTTAATGCGTCGCGCTATTTTGCGCCGGCATGATTTAGGGCCAGAGGTTCGTCGTCGCTGGCTGGTCTACCTTAGGAATACTGCGCTAGGGGTTTTTTTCCTCGGCATGATTTTTATCTGGGGGCATGAGATTCAGACCTTTGCGGTGTCTTTGGTGGCGATTGCTGCGGCCATTGTGTTGGCAACCAAGGAAATGATTCTTTGCATGCTGGGATCGATTTATCGCAGCAGTAGTAATGCATTTACGGTAGGGGATAGGGTTGAGATTGGCGGTATACGTGGGCAGGTGATTGATATGAATTTTGTATCAACAACGCTGATGGAATCTAGCCATGCCTCACAGCATCAGGGTACGGTGGGGCGCAGCATTACCGTGCCCAACTCTTTACTGCTGAATCAGGCGGTATTTAATGAAAGCATGCTGGGTGATTATGTTTTGCAGACGATTCATATCGCTATTACTCGGACAGATGATTGGTTAAAGGCCGAGGTGGTGTTGCTGGAAGCAGGGCAGCTTATCGCCGCTGAATATGCGCTAGATTTATCCCGCCATGCCCGTGAGCTGGAGCGCCGCTATGCGCTGGAATCCCCCATGATAGAGCCACGGGTAAGAATTTTTTTGGATCGCTATGAAGAGATTGGCCTGCAATTGCAAATAGCGGTGCCGCTGGGGCAAAGAGCCAAAATTGAGCAAAGGGTGTTGAGGATGTTTTTGCAGGGCATGGGTGTTAAAGCTTCGTCAGCAACAGGCGATGTGAAGTGATTGCACTAGGCCGGTGGCTTTAATACATTGACCTCCAGCGGAGGGGCTTCATTGGGCAGCCATTTTCTATGTATTTTTTGAAAGAGACCTTCTTTTTTTAGCCAGATCAGCGCTTCTTCCCATTCTTGGATCGTGCGAGCGGGCGTTTGATGGGAAAACGCTAAATAGAGCTCTAAGCTATCTAGCGTCATTACTTTTTCTACCTCATTGGCGGAGTGGCCAATTTCTTTTAAAACAGATGCAACCACTACGCTGCCATCCACCCATAAATCAAATCGGTTGGCCATGAGTTTTGTTGCGGTTATTTGCGGTGTAGGGGCTAAGTCAATTTTGCTAAAGCCTTTCTTTGCTGCGGTATCAGCAAAGATACTGCCTCGGTAACTGCCAATGGCTTGCTTGTAAATGCCATCCCCCAATGCCAATAGGCGTTTAGCATTGCCTTTACGGGTGTAAACACTGGTGCTGCTGATGGCAATGGGGCCAAGCATAATCATTAATTTCTCACGCTCGCTCGAGCGTCCTACGCTAAAGAGCATAACATCCGGCCCATCAAGCAGTGCTTTATAGCCGCGTACCCATGGTACTAGCTGGATAGCGTCTTTATTGTCTAGCTTGCTTTGCAAAGCTTGTACTATTTCAACGCCCATTCCCGTTAATTTATTGTCTGCCATATAACTAATGGGGGGCCAGCTTTCGGTATAAATCGTGAGCGCATGGCTTGGGGCGCTTACACTGCAAAAAACAAGCAGGACTATGGCTTGCTTGAGTGTGTAAGTGGTCAGAGAGGGTGAATGTGCTGGCCGTATCATGGACTCGTACCGAAAGTTAAAGTCTTCAATGACGGTATAGCATGCTTTAAGCGGGAGTTGTTTGGGCTTAGTCTGGTGGTCTTAATCCATCCCCTTTGCCTAAGGGACCCTCGAAAAACCCAGCTGATCTCATCATGCTGCGTTGCGCATTAAAAAATTTCCTTACATATCAAACATATGCAGCGTCGATTTTTTAATACGCGCCTTGTCTTACTTAGAAAGATAGGCTTTTCGAGATCCCCCTAAGCTATACCAGTCAGTGTATTGGCTTGGTCGAGGGGGATGGTGAATATCTAATTAGCCCGCATCTAGGCCCGTTTTTGATAGCCTGAGCATACGCCCACACTTGGCGGCCAGCTCTGGGTCGTGGGTTACAATCACAAAGCCTGTGCCCGATTCCTTGGCTAGCTCCAGCATCAGTTCAAACACGCCCGCTGCCGTTTCTCTATCCAGATTGCCCGTTGGTTCGTCGGCCAGCACGCAGGCGGGGCGGGTGACCAGCGCCCGTGCGATGGCCGTGCGTTGGCGCTCTCCGCCTGACATCTCACTTGGTTTGTGATGGCCACGCTTGCTTAGGCCAACGCGCGCTAAGATGGCTGCTGCCTCTTTGAACGCTGCGGCTTTATCCATGCGGCGGATGAGTAACGGCATGGCAACGTTTTCTACAGCGCTAAATTCTGGCAGCAGATGATGAAATTGATAAACAAAACCCAGGTGCTGATTACGCATCAGCCCGCGTTCGGTTTCATTACACGCTAGCGGGTCTTTACCCATCAGTTGGATTTGCCCGCTACTGGGTGCATCTAGTGCGCCAAGGCAATGCAGTAGGGTAGATTTTCCAGAGCCGGAAGCCCCAACAATCGCTACTGTTTCGCCACGGTGTAAGGCAAAATCAATGTGTGCTAAAACTTGGGTTTCAAGCGTGCCCGTTGTATAACTTTTGCTTAAGCCTTGCGCCGCTAATACAGGGGCTTGATCTAAATTACTCATAACGTAAAGCCTCAGCAGGATTGACGCGAGAGGCGCGCCAGCTAGGGTAAAGGGTAGCCAGTAGGGCAAGTAATAGTGAGATGCCACCGATGCTGCTTACATCGCTCCACAATACGCGGGATGGCAGCTCAGAAATCAGATAAATATCGGGGGATAAAATAGTGGTGCCTAGGATGCGCTCAATAAAGGGCACAATCACATCCAGATTTTTAGAGACTAAAATACCCGCTAGTACGCCCGACGCTGTGCCAATCACACCCGATAAGGCCCCTTGAATCACAAATATTTTCATAATTGAAAACGGCGATGCGCCCAGCGTGCGCAAGATGGCGATGTCGGCTTGCTTATCCGTCACCACCATGACCAAGGTTGAAACCAGATTAAACGCGGCCACCGCCACGATCAGCGTCAGAATAATAAACATCATGCGTTTTTCTATTTCAACGGCACGGAAATAGGTTGGATTTTCTTGCGACCAATCGGATGCGATCAGCTCAGGCATGGCTTGGTTAATTTCGCGCGCAACGCGGCGGGCTAGATTTAAATCATCCAGCTTCAGCCTTACGCCAGAAACTGCGCTACCGGTTCGAAATAGCGTCTGAGCGTCTTTGATATCAATCATCGCCAGACCAATGTCATAAGGGGCGTAATCGGCCTTAAAGATGCCGGTCACTGTGAATTGCTTCATTCTTGGAATGAGTCCAGCAGGGGTGACTTGCCCTTGTGGTGTAATCATCGTGACCCGATCACCAGGGCGCACCGATAGCTCATTGGCGAGTGAAATGCCTAAGATGATGCCAAACTCACCTGAGCGTAAGGAGTGCAGTTCACCAGTCACCAACTTGCCAGCCACTTCGTTGACCATGCTCTCTTGCTGAGGATCTATCCCGCGCACCAAGACACCTTTGACTTGGCTGCCATTAATCAGCAAGCCTTGCCCTAGCACATAAGGAGCGGTGGCCAAAACATGTGGATTTTTCTTGGCGACATTGGCGGCCGTTTGCCAATCTTGTAGCTGATTGCCTATCCCGCTGATTTGTACATGCGCCGCCATGCCTAAGATACGATTACGCACCTCGGCCTGAAAGCCATTCATTACCGACAGTACAATAATCAGTGCAGCTACGCCGAGTGCAATACCCACGACGGAGATCAGAGAAATAAACGAAATAAAACCATTACGACGGCTGGCACGCGTATAGCGTAGGCCGATCAGAAGTTCATACATGGGAGGCAATATTCAGCAGGGGCAAAAGGGCGCTCAGTTTATCATGCTTCATTTGCGCGAGCGGCGCTGCTTATTAAAGATGTAATTATATTTGCTTTAATGGGGCTAGCTTGGTGCAGAGCGTGTGTCTCTCTATGCATACCAAGTTAAGTTTTTAACTTCATAAAACTATAGGGAGGCCGAATGGTTTTGGTGGAGACCAAAGCGAGGGTGGGTACGTGTTTTGTACTCACGCTTCAGGGGCTAACATTGCTATGTATGTGCACAAAAGCGTACTCATCCTACATGCCCGTGGTTGGATCCCCGATAAAAGCACTCGGGGATGACGCACTTAGGTTGCCGCGTTCTTCAGCATGGTTTTCGGACAAAGCTGATGAGCTCACTAATCAACAGGTAAATAATCCCCGCGCTCTAAATTGCTCCCTAACCCGCTCGACCAGCTCTGGGGTGGGGGTGGGGGTGTCGCTTAGCTCGTATTTCATGCCTAGCTCTGCCCATTTGCTTTCGCCCATTTTATGGAAGGGTAGCACTTCTACTCGCTCGATATTGCTCATGGGTTTCAGGTAATCAGCGAGTTTTTCTACATCGTTAATATCATCACTGATGCCTGGGATAAGCACGTAGCGGATCCAGACTGGTTTGGATAACTTTTGTAAGCGCTCGGCAAAGTCTAGCGTTGGCTGCAGGGGTTTGCTGGTTAGCGCTTCATATTTAACAGGGTCGATTTGTTTGATATCGAGCAGCACCAAATCTACATTATCAAACCATGCATCGTCTAAATGCGCGGCTAAAAAGCCTTGGGTATCGAGGGCGGTGTGTAGTTTGAGATCTTGCTTGGCGCGGCGGAAAATCTCGCCAACAAAGTGTGCCTGCATTAAAGGTTCGCCGCCTGAGATGGTCAGCCCACCTGCAATCCGCAAAAAGCTAGCGTATTTTTTTAGCTCGGTCATGACGGCTTCAACGGTGTAGCTTTTGCCATTATGCAGCTTCCAAGTGTCTGGGTTATGGCAATACAGGCAGCGGAACTGGCAGCCACTTACAAAAAGCGCAAAGCGCATGCCGGGGCCATCAACGGCCGCACCGGTTTCAATTGAATGCACAAATCCCTGCTGATGATGTTCGGTATCAAACGAGATCGGGATGATTTCTCCCAGTGGCTTATTGTGGGTCATAGGTTTTCCAGTGATTATTTTTTTATTTTTTTACATTAAAAACGGATCTTTAAGCATGCACTTAAAGATCCGTTTCGGATAGGGCGATTGATTTATTGCTGAGGGTGACGCTTAAGTCTTTTCGTGGAAAGTACGGCTAATCACGTCCATTTGCTGCTCACGGGTGAGCTTCACAAAATTAACCGCATAGCCAGAAACACGCACGGTAAGTTGTGGGTATTTATCTGGGTTTTCCATGGCATCAACCAAGGTATCTCGGTTTAGCACATTCATATTTAGATGAAAGAGTTGGGCCATGAGTTGCTCCTTGATGTAGATGTTTGCAAGCAATGTAGGGCGAGAGTCAGTCGCTGAAGTGGCAATATGGGTGATTACCACTTTGCGGCGGGGTGCACCCGCCCTACACATTAAAACCGCATTCGCTTAGGTTTTGTTGTGGAATGTACGGCTAATCACGTCCATTTGTTGTTCGCGAGTGAGCTTCACAAAGTTCACGGCATAACCAGAAACGCGCACGGTGAGTTGTGGGTAGTTTTCTGGACGTTCCATCGCATCAAGCAGGGTGTCGCGGTTTAGCACATTCATATTCAGATGGAAGAGTTGATCCATTGTTTGATCAACAGCATCTTTATCTAAACATGTTGAGCATTCTTCGCCGTGCGGCCCAAACAGGCCATCAATCGAAGCGGCTAAGGTTTTAACGCGATCTGCATCGTTGTGGCCTAGCGCATCTGGCGTCATCGAAGCTGTCCATGACACGCCATCTAAAGCTGATTCGTATGGGATTTTAGATACCGAGAAACCGGCGGCGATAAAGCCATTGGTATCACGGCCATTCATTGGGTTAGCACCAGGTGAAAACGGTGTGCCTGCACGACGACCGTCAGGTGTGTTACCTGTTTTTTTGCCGTAAACCACGTTGGATGTAATGGTCAGTACCGATTGAGTAGGCATTGAATCACGATAGAACACAGGCTGAGCCTTGATCTTATTCATGAAGGTGGTGGTGAGCCACACGGCAATATCATCGACGCGATCATCATTATTGCCGTAAGCAGGGTAATCGCCTTCGATTTTGTAATCGACTGCAATGCCTTTTTCGTTACGGATAACGCTAACTTTGGCGTGTTTGATGGCTGAAAGTGAATCAGCGGCAACCGCCAGGCCCGCAATACCGCAAGCCATGGTGCGCAGGATATCGCGATCATGCAGGGCCATTTCGATGCGTTCGTACGAATATTTATCGTGCATATAATGGATGGAGTTCAGCGCAGTGACGTATGTTTTTGCTAACCAATCCAGCATTACATCGTACTTAGCCAATACTTCGTCGTAATCAAGCACATCGGCTTTGAGTGGCTCAAAACCATGGGCGACTACTTTGCCGGTTTTTTCATCCACACCGCCATTAATCGCATACAGCATGGCTTTGGCAAGGTTGACCCGTGCGCCAAAGAATTGCATTTGCTTACCCACTGCCATGGCTGAAACACAACATGCGATGGCGTAATCGTCACCCCATTTTGGCTTCATCAAGTCATCGTTTTCGTACTGGATAGCTGAGGTATCAATCGAAACTTTCGCGCAAAATTCTTTAAAGCCTTGCGGGAAAGAAGTTGACCACAATACAGTCAGATTAGGCTCTGGCGCTGGGCCAAGGTTATACAGTGTATGCAGCACACGGAAGCTGGATTTAGTCACCAGCGTACGGCCATCAAGGCCCGTACCACCAATAGACTCAGTCACCCATGTTGGGTCGCCAGAGAATAAATCATCGTATTCTGGGGTGCGCAGGAAGCGGATAATACGCAGCTTCATGACCATATGGTCAATCATTTCCTGAGCTTCTGATTCGGTAATACGGCCCTCAGCTAGATCACGTTCGATATATACATCAAGGAAGGTTGAAGTACGGCCGATCGACATCGCTGCGCCATTTTGCTCTTTTGTTGCAGCAAGGTAGCCGAAGTACAGCCATTGGATGGCTTCTTGAGCGGTAGTGGCTGGCTTAGAAATATCAAAGCCGTAAGATTTAGCCATTTGTTTGAGTTCGCCCAGCGCTTTAATTTGCTCGGACAATTCTTCACGCAGACGGATCACTGATTCAGTAAACGGCACATCATTGAGTTCAGTTTTTTCGCGTTTTTTGTCAACGATCAGGAAATCAACGCCGTACAGTGCTACGCGGCGATAGTCACCAATGATACGGCCACGGCCATATGAATCTGGCAGGCCGGTAATCACGCCCGAGCTACGGCAAGCCATGATTTCTGGAGTGTAAGCATCAAACACACCCATATTGTGATCTTTACGGTACTTGCTAAAGATATCTACAATTTGTGGGTTCATTTCAAAGTGATAGGCTTCAAGGCCGTTTTGCACCATGCGTAAACCGCCGTTCGGCATAATGGCACGACGCAGTGGTTTATCAGTTTGTACGCCGACGATGGTTTCTAAATCTTTATTAATATAGCCAGGGCCGTGCGCAGTAATCGATGCGCCAACGTGAGTGGACACTTCTAATACACCACGTTTACGCTCTTCTTTAAGTTGAACAGATAACTCTGTCCAGAGCTGAGTTGTGCGCTCGGTAGGGCCAGCTAAGAAACTATCATCAGCTAAATAGGGGGTGTAATTCAGTTGAATAAAACCACGGGTGTCGACTTTATCTTGCCACTCACCCGTTTTAAACCCACGCCATGCGTCAAGTTTTAGATGGTTTTCTGGTGCGTTCATAGCTGATGCTCCTATAGGCCTCAGGGCCCTGTTGCCGTGCACTTTTTTGTGCACTTAATAGATAGGCAGATGTTGTTCTGCTTAGTTCATGTAACCATCGTAGTCTGATACGTTCGGCAAAAACTTAATGTAAATCAAGTTCTTGTTTTTGTAGCTTGTATAAAGTGGACTACTTTTGTTGGTAAAAAAAGGAGCATACATCGCAAAAAAAAACAGCGCCTTATTGCGGCGCTGTTGGGTTGAATATTTACAAGGTAACGGAGTGTTCTCTCGTTGCGTGAAACACAATTTTAGGCCACCGCTCCTGAGTGAGCTGTAAATTCACTCGGCTAGTGGCTAAATAAGCAAGGCTGTTTGCCGCATCTCGGCCTAAGTTATTAACCAACTGCCCTTCAAAATCGTCGAGCATTTTGTCATCATCACAACTGACCCAGCGGGCGGTAAAGATGGTGGTTGATTCAAACACCGCTTCTACGCCGTATTCATTGGCAAGGCGTGAGGCAACTACTTCAAATTGCAGTACACCCACTGCGCCTAGAATCAGATCCGAGCCATTTAGTGGCTTAAATACCTGCACCGCACCTTCTTCACCTAGCTGCTGCAAGCCTTTATGCAACTGTTTTACTTTTAGTGGATTCTTAATGCGCACGATGCGGAACATTTCTGGCGCAAAGTAAGGAATCCCCGTAAAAGCCAGCAGCTCACCTTCAGAGAAGGAATCGCCAATCTGGATATTGCCGTGGTTAGGCAGGCCGATAATATCGCCAGCGTAGGCTTCTTCTACCTGCTCACGGCCTTGTGCCATAAAAGTCACTACTGAATTAGCGGCAATTTCACGATTTAAGCGCAAATGTTTGAATTTCATACCACGGGTAAATTCACCCGAGCAAACGCGCAGAAAAGCAATCCGGTCACGGTGTTTTGGATCCATATTGGCTTGAATCTTAAACACAAAGGCCGAGAATTTTTCTTCAGTCGGGCTGATCTCGCGCACCGTGGCGTCCGATGTGCCTGGGGCAGGAGCCCAATCCACCAGCGCGTTTAAGATTTCGCGAATACCAAAGTTATTAATCGCCGAGCCAAAGAAAACTGGGGTTAAATCGCCCGCGAGGAATTCTTCTAGTACGAATGGATGCGAAGCACCGCGAACCAGCTCTAGCTCCATACGGGTGTTGCCAATTTCCAGCGGGAAGAGGGCATCAAGGCGCGGGTTATCTAGCCCTTCGATCACTTCTACTTCATCCAGCGGGCCTTTACCTGGCGTAAACAGCAGCACGGTATCGGTGAGAATGCTGTAAACCCCACGGAAAGTCTTACCCATACCAATTGGCCAGGTGATGGGCGCGCAGCGGATCTTCAGCACGCTTTCAACTTCGTCTAATAGCTCGAGCGAATCACGCACTTCGCGATCGTACTTATTCATCAGCGTAATAATCGGGGTATTACGCAGGCGGCAGACGTTGAGCAGTTTGATAGTCTGCTCTTCCACGCCCTTAGCCGCGTCAATCACCATTAAGGCGCTGTCTACGGCGGTGAGCACGCGATACGTGTCTTCAGAGAAGTCTTGGTGGCCTGGGGTATCCAGCAGATTAACCACGTGATCGCGGTAATCAAACTGCATCACGCTGGATGCTACCGAAATGCCACGTTGCTTTTCGATATCCATCCAGTCGGACGTGGCGAACTTACCGCCTTTTTTACCTTTAACCGTACCGGCGTTTTGAATTGCTCCCGAGAAATAAAGCAGCTTTTCGGTGAGCGTCGTTTTACCCGCATCAGGGTGGGAGATAATGGCGAAGGTGCGGCGACGGCCTACTTCGCGTGCTAAA
>NZ_JANXSO010000162.1 GCF_025352645.1 Iodobacter sp.
ACAAAGGCGGTTACTTTGGCGGGAAGCCAGTCGCGTGCGGGGTAGACGGCATACACAGGTAGGCCCACTGCTAGCTGGTAATCGGGCAGCAGCGCCAGCAATTGCCCACTGGCAAGCGGTGCGGCTAATAAGGCGCGGTCAATCAATAATAAACCTAGCCCATGGGTGGCCGCATCGACCAAAGCACAGGCATCATTCATCGCCAAAGGCCCCTTTACCCGCACTTTCTCCTCCCCTAATGGCCCAGAAAAAGTCCATAGATTCATAGCGCGCGAGCCATTTTGGTAAAATAGACAAGCATGCTGTGCCAAATCGCTTGGTGTTTGCGGCGTGCCCTTCTGTGCCAGATAGGCTGGGCTAGCAACCAACTGCAATTGCAATTCACCCAGCTTACGTGCAACCAAGGTTGAATCTGGCAAATGGCCGACCCGAATAGCGATATCGACTTGCTCAGTCGTTAAATCCACAAAACGATCTTCCAATTGCAAGAGCAAATCAACTTCTGGATAACGCTGGGAAAATAAAGAAAGTAAGGGGACTAAATGCACCCTAGCTAGCGACGACGAGCAGCTCACTTTCAGCCGCCCACGCACATTCTGCCGATAATCATCGGTAATCGCATCGATATTACCCAACGCCGCAGCCACCGTTTGCGCCTCTTGCCAAACCCGCTCGCCTAACTCGGTTAGCGCTAGCTTGCGCGTTGTTCTTTGTAATAATTTTGCGCCAAGCTGAGCTTCAAACCGCGCCAGCTGCTTACTTACGGACGAACGATTCAAGCCCAGCTCTTGTGCGGCCCCCGTCAAACTGCCATGACGTACCACGCAGGAAAACAAGGCCAAACCTGGCAGAGTATCTAGAGAAAGAGTCATCCGTGCTTCCTTTGGTGTTGCGAGCTAATTGATTCCGTTGAGGCAACAATGTAATGCTTTTGTCAGTACTAATCAATCCAGCGATTCATCGATAAACTAGCCTCATTCACTTACCCACTGGAAGAATAAAAATGACAGCAAGCATGCAAGCCATTTGCCAACACAGCTACGGTCAACGCGATGTATTACAGCTAGAAAATGTGCCAACACCGCAGATTAACGCTGATGATGTGCTGATTCGTGTCCACGCAGCGGGCGTCAATCCAGTGGATTGGAAAATCCGTGAAGGCTATTTGCAATCCATCATATCTCATGAAATGCCGCTCACTTTGGGCTGGGATGTAGCAGGTGAAATTGTTGCCCTAGGCGAGCAAATCACAGGCTGGAAAATCGGCGATGCCGTATATTCCCGCCCAGATATTGGCCGCAATGGCGCGTATGCCGAGTTTGTTGCCGTTAGGGCCAGTGAAATTGCAAAAAAACCACAAAGTCTAGACTGGCAACAAGCAGCAGCCGTGCCTTTAGCCGCGCTGACTGCATGGCAATCGCTATTTGAAATAGCAAAATTGCAAGCGGGCGAAAAAGTATTAATCCATGCCGGAGCAGGCGGTGTGGGCCTATTTGCGATTCAGCTCGCCAAGTGGCGTGGTGCCGAGGTGTATACCACCACCTCCGGTAAAAACGCCGAATTGGTCAGCACCCACGGTGCCGACCATGTCATTGATTACACCCAAGCCAACTTCGCAGATTTACGTGATCTAGACGTGGTGTTTGACACCATGGGCGGCGATATTCTGGCCCAAAGCTGGCAAACACTAAAAGTGGGTGGCAGGCTTGTCTCCATTTGCGACGAACCCGATGCCGCTACCGCGCAAAAACACCAAGTTAACGCCCAATTTTGCTTTGTGCAGCCTAATGCAACTCAATTAAGCGAAATTGCTACATTGTTAGATGCTGGGCACATCAAAGTGGTCATCGACAGCGTGTTCCCATTAGCTCAAGCCGCCCTTGCCCATGAGCGCAGCGAAAGCGGCCGCGCCCGTGGCAAGATTGTGCTGCAAATCGCTTAAAACATGTAAAAGTATGGCATAGCCCATGCGATAGATAGGCGCTAAAAAGCCCAGCCTTTATCAAAGACTGGGCTTTTTTATGCCGTTTCGATCAATGGCTATGACAGCATAGTAAAGGCCGCCATACCGACCAATGCCCCTGTCGTGCCAAGGATGGTTTCCATTACAGTCCAGGTTTTTAATGTTTGCAGCTCAGTTGCACCAGTGAACTTACCAAACAACCAGAAACCAGCATCGTTAACATGACTTAGCACAATAGAGCCACCTGCAATACAAACCGACAATGCCGCTCTTTGTCCACCTGAAAAATCTAGGGTATCAATAATTGGCATCACCAAGCCTACCGTCGTCAGGCAGGCTACAGTTGCTGAGCCCTGAATCACCCGTACCGCAGCAGCAAGTAAGAAGCATGCCAGCGCAACAGGCAGGCCAGCACCAATCAGCGCATTTCCCAGCGCACCACCCACACCCGAATCAACCAGTACCTGTTTAAACACACCACCAGCACCAATCACCAGCAGGATAGTCCCTGCAGGTTGCAAGGCTGCGGAGCAAATTTCCATCACTTTATTTTTGCTCATACCACGGCGCAGGGCTAAGCCGTAAATAGCCACCATGCAGGCAATCAGAATCGCTACAAAAGGATGGCCAACAAACTGCAGCCAGTGGTAAAGGCTGGTATTGGGCTCAACAAAACGAGCGCCAATTGTTTTTAAGCCTACCAAAAACAGAGGAAACAAAATCAGCGCAAAACTAAAGCCCAGCGAAGGCATTTTATCTTCATCTAAACAAGGCTCTTTCACATCAGCAGGTAATTCAAAAGTCACATACTTGCTAATAAATGTCCCAAATAGTGGGCCAGCAATCAGCATGCCGATAATTGCCGCAACCACACCAATCGCAATCATCCAGCCAAAATCAGCTTTCATTTGCGAGGCAAGCAACATAGGGGTTGGGCCGGGCAATAGAAACGCAGCAGCAGCGGCCACACCAGCAAATAAGGGAATAGTCAGCTTAACCAGATTGCCGCCAGTACGGCGTGCCACAGCAAATACCATACTGATCAGCAACACCACAGCCACTTCAAAAAATAGCGGCAATGCGCAGATCAGGCCAGCAATCCCCAAAGCAAAATGTGCGCGGCTTTCACCAAAAGTAGAGAGCAGTTTTCTTGCAATCTGATCCAGCGCTCCTGTTTCATGCAATATTTTGCCAAACATGGCACCCAACGCCACCACAATAGCGAGGAAGCCCAGCGTTCCCCCCATCCCTTTTTGCATTGTTTCAGCGATTTTTTCCAGCGGCATACCAGAGAAAACCCCTGCCCCGATTGAAACCAGCATCAACGCAACAAAGGCGTGTAAACGTGCCTTCATTACTAGAAACAACAACATCAGAACCGAGCCAACAGCGGTTAATACCAGTGTTAATGTATCCATTCTCTCTTACTCCTGAGCAGGGCGAATATGCTGCACGGCAGCGGCTACGACGTTTTCTAAGCTTTGGGCTATATCGATATGCGCCACATCCGGCTCATCCGCACCCGGCACTTCTAGTGTGGCAAATTGCGAAACCAGCATTTTTGGCTTTTGAAAATGACCGACACGCGCTTTTAAGCGCGATTCAATCAACTCAAAACTGCCACTCAAATAAATAAAAGAGAGATTTGGATTACCTTCACGCAAAATATCTCGGTAGGCTTTTTTTAGCGAAGAACACACAATCACCGATACCACTTGGGTGCGTTGCATCGCGTAGGCCGCAGTGCTTAACGCGGCCAGCCACGGCGCACGATCGTGATCATCTAAAGGCTGGCCTGAAGCCATCTTGTCGATATTGGCACGCGGGTGCAGAAAATCACCATCCAGAAAGCCACAGTCCAGCACGCGCGAAACTGCGCTCCCAACTGCAGACTTACCGCTGCCTGAAACGCCCATTACAACAAAAACTTGGTGTGGTGTAGCTTGATCGATCTGACTCATTGAATCGACTCCTGACTCGTTTTTATGTTTAATGTTACTGGTAACATTTTGTGACGACAGTATGTATCGCAATAAAAAAACTGCCAAGCAATAAATTTGTTGCAAATCAAAAAGGCTTAAAAAAATAGAACCTTAGAGCGATGCTAAGAGCAGCCAGCCGTTGGCAAGCACCTTTACTGACTGTGCTTAGGGTGATGTCCAAACAAGCCATAAATAGGTTTAGTCGCTAAGTAAACCTGGCAAAATGGCTCTAGCATTGGCCGAAGTAGCCGCGGCCAGCTCTGCAAGGCTAATACCGCGCAACTCGGCCAGCACTTCGGCCATTTTGACTAGCTCAGCGGGCTGGTTGCGTTGGCGATCTAGCCATGCGGGTGGAATATCGGGGGCATCGGTTTCCATCACCAGTGCTTCTAAAGGCAAATCACGGGCCAATTTGCGAATCCGCTGCGAGCCAGCGTAAGTCATCGCCCCACCAAAGCCGAGCTTAAACCCTAGCGAGATAAACACATCCGCCTGCTGTACGCTGCCATTAAAGGCGTGGGCGATGCCACCTTTGACTCGCCATTTACGCAGATATTTAAGCACTTGATCTTGGGCGCGGCGTAAATGCAGCAGCACCGGCAAATCAAAATCACGGGCGAGTTTTAATTGCGCTTCAAAAATCTCTACCTGCCGATTGCTATCTAAGCTGGGCAGATAAAAATCGAGGCCAATTTCCCCCACCGCAATGGGCTGATGCTGCTGTAAATAATGCTGCAAGGTGAGTAAATGGGCGTCTTGATGCACCGCAGTATAAATAGGATGCAGGCCAAAGGCTGGAAAACACCCGTAGCGATCGCGCATCGTCAGCGCATCGGCAAACGTGGCCTCGCTCACCGCTGGCACTACAATTTGCGCGACACCCAGCTGCCTTGCCGCCGCGACCACTTCATCACGGTCTGCGGCAAACTCAGGGGCATCTAGATGGCAATGGGTATCTATCCACATGGTTTTGTCCTCTTGCTTAGGGTGGGCACGGGCGCCCATGCAATATTGCATATATGGGCTTCGTAAGCATGAGCCATGCGATACATCACCACCAGACGGGTTCGGCTTCTAGCTCTACGCCAAATTGCGCGCGCACATCAGCTTGTACGGCTTGGGTGAGCAGGGCTACGTCGTGTTGGGTTGCACCGCCATGGTTTACTAATACTAAAGCTTGTTTTTGATACATGCCCACTGGCCCAAGCTGACGGCCTTTCCAACCAGTGCGCTCGATCAGCCAGCCTGCGGCCAGCTTGTAATGCGCTGGGCCAGCTGGATAAGACACCAGCTCAGGATGCGCGGCCAATACGCTGGCGCGCAGCGCGTTGCTTACAATAGGGTTTTTAAAGAAGCTGCCCGCATTGCCGATCACCGCAGGATCAGGCAATTTGCGCTGGCGCACATTAATCACCGCCTGTGCTACCGCTTGGGCCGTGCGCTGCCCTAGCAGGTGTAGCTCTTGCTCAATATCACCGTAATTGGTTTTAAGATCGGTGGTTTTAGGTAATCTAAATACCACTTCCGCAATCAGCCATTGATCTGCCTCGGCCTGCTTAAAGCAGCTATCCCGATAAGCAAATTGGCATTCTGCTGCGCTAAAGACCCGCGCCTGCCCGTCGCTAAGGCGATAGGCCGTTAGCTTAAATAGGCTGTCTTTGACCTCTACCCCATAAGCCCCAATATTTTGCACCGGTGCTGCGCCTACCGTGCCAGGAATCAGCGATAGGTTTTCTAGCCCTGCCCAGCCTTGCGCCAGCGTCCACTGCACAAACTCATGCCAATTTTCACCTGCGGCGGCGGCAATATACCAAGCGTCATCGTCTTCTTTTAATAAGCGCCGACCTTTTAACTCCACCGCAATCACCAAGGCATTTATGTCATCAGCCAAGACCAAATTACTGCCACCACCCAAGATGCGCCAAGGCAAGGCTTTAAGCGCTGCATCGAGGCAAAGCTCGGCTAATTGTGCAGGATCTGTCAGCCGCAAAAAATGGCGGGCGATAGCTGGCAAACCCAGTGTATTGGCGTGTTGAAGGCTAAAATTAGACTGAATGGGTAACATGGTGGAGGCGTTTGATCAGGCAAAGGGGGGATTATCCCCTAGCTGGACAAAAAAAACCCCCATGCCAAGGCATGAGGGTTAAAACTAGTAGCTTGCTAATCAACTCACTAGAATCTAAATCATCTTACTGGCGAACCTTGCTCATTGCACCCATCAAAGTACCAGCGCTATCGTCGCCATCCAAAGACCAGCTAAATGCGCCGCCCAAACCATTGGCTTTCACGTAATCAAGCTTGGTCTGAATCACATCCGTTGTATCGTAAGACCAGAATGTGCTGCCATCGTATTTCCAAGATTGCTTGGTGATGGGGTGAACAAATACCGAGCCTGGTGCATCTTTAAGCACACGGTAGTCTTCAATCCCCGCCTCGTACTTGCCCTTAGCTGGGCCAGTTGCCGATTGGTACAGGCCATTATTGATATTAGGAACGCCTGTCCAGCCACGGCCGTAGAAAGGAATGCCTAAAACAATTTTGCTAGCCGGAGCGCCTGCAGCAATCAGGTTTTTGACTGCGCTATCAATATTATATTGCGCAGCTAAGCCTGGTTTGCCGGTCTTAGGATCAAGATAACGTGGGCTGGCTGGATCATTGTAAAGATGCGACTGGAAGTCTGTTGGGCCCTTAGCATCCCAACCGCCGTTAAAGTCGTAAGACATCAAGTTGATCCAATCGAGGTACTTGGTGTATTCACCAGGCTCGGTCATCGCAATCTTTTCTGCCCCTGCACCAATCGCTACAGTCAGGCCATACTTCTTACCTGTTGTGGCGGTCAGTGCCTCCAGCTGAGCGCGGAATTCTTTCAGCAACAGCGTGTTGTTTTGCTTATCGTTTGGAGAAACCGTGTTGGTGCCAATCCCTTGCACGCCTGGGTATTCCCAATCGATATCAATCCCATCAAACACGCCTGCAGCGCTGCCCTTACCACCGGCATTGGAGCCGCCATCGTAGGGAATATTGCCCTTGATATAGACATCGATACAACTAGAAACCAGCTGTTTACGCAGTGCATCGGTAGAAGCCGCGTTAGAGAACCACTTAGACCAAGTCCAGCCGCCTAGGGAGATAAATACTTTTAGATTTGGGTTTTTGGCTTTCAGTTTTTTCAACTGATTAAAGTTGCCTTTTAAGCCGCCCTTACCATCTTCACCCCAAACATCGCCCACGCCATCGACTGATTCCCCAGCGCTAAAGCCTTTTTGGAAATCAGCCCAGCCATCGCCGCCGTCCTGAGCGCCATTTTCTGCCTTAGTCACGATGCCACATTCGTAGCCGCCGTTTTTAGGGTAGAGATTACCGAAGGCATAGTTCAAGAAAGTCATCTTAGCCGCAGAGCCGCTAGTCTGAACATGCTTCACTAAATAACCACGGTCATAAATGCCCCACTGAGCAAAGTATGAACCTACTTGCTTAGCACCTGATGGCGGCGGAGTTGGTGTTGGTGTTGGTGTTGGTACTGGTGTTGGTACCGGTGTTGGAACTGGCGTTGGAACCGGTGTTGGTACCGGTGTTGGTACCGGTGTTGGTACCGGTGTTGGAACTGGTGTTGGAACCGGTGTCGGCGCTGGCGTTGGCGTTGGCGTTGGGCCAGTACAAGCACCTAAATCTAGCCAAGGCTTACCTGCGCCCACATTGGTCGTTGGGTCATCACCCTGAGTCCACCACTGTGCTTTGTAATTACGACCTTTATAGGTAACCGATTGGCCACCTGAATAAGCCGTGCTTGCTGTCCATGTTACATAGCAAGCCGATGGGGTTGGTGCTGGCGTTGGGCTTGGTGTCGGCACGGGCGTTGGGGCTGGAGTTGGCACAGGCGTTGGGGCCGGTGTCGGTGTTCCGCCACTTTGTAGCGCCCAAGGGCCCCACTGATCGGCGCCTGGTACATTGCCCTTGGTCCACCACTGAGCTTTGTAATCCTTACCGGCATAACTCACTACTTCGCCACCGTTATAGGTAGTTGCGGCATCCCATGCGGGTGCAGCAAAGGCTTGCATAACAATAAAGGCAGCAGGAATTGCTGCTAAACGACTGTAATTAGACATAAGGGAGTCTCCATCCTCTTAAATCGATTGGCGTTATTCACGCATCTCAACTGGTATTGCTACCCTCCTACAGGCTGTCAATTCTATGAAAGCTTTACCTGTATTTGGGCCTCACCACGCCATTATTATTTGTAATTGGTCGTGACCGGATTCATTACTCACCATTCTATTTTTCTTGTCAAGCACTCAAGATCATCCAGAAGAATAAGCCAATGGCATAAGTAGCAGTACTTATCTGGACAACTACAAAAGACCAAGCCACTACGCATAATGCATCGCAACATTAAGCGCATAAAATATTAATATGCCTAGCAAATACAGGGATTGTGAAAATAATGCACTGCAGCATTCAAAAAAACTTATGTAGCTAATCAATCATAAAAAATGTAGTTTTCTTATAAAAATTACATAAATATTTCGGTGAACTGCTGCACGTTTAGCAACAAACGTATACATTAAACTACTGATATTTAAGGTATTCTTTCCTGAAACATACAAAATTATTTCAAATGATAAATATAAATTAAAACCACAACCAGCTCATGCCAACGACAAGCAGCAGCACATTAGCCAAGGGCTATTGGTATTAGCTACTTAAATAGATTGATGTTACAGAGGATAAAGAAAAACCCTAGGCATGCGTACTAGCTCGCTGTTTGTCTAATTACTACTGAGCGGGTTAGCCAACAATTGGCTCGCTGCGGGGTTTATAGCCGCTGATGTGTGTGGCCATCGCAAATCAAGGCAAAGTAAAAACTAAGGGCGGTTGCCCAGATTCCAGCGTGCGCAATACCACTTGGTTTGATCATTAGGTAGACCTACCAAGACGCTGCCAAATTTGGAAAGATAACGCGGATAACTGCCTGCCAGCGGAACAAAGACAAAACCCATAGCAGCTTCAATCTTTTTGCGCACGGTTTCAATTTGATCGGGGATCAGTGCCCCCACCATCAAGGCACCCGATGTAGGTAGGCTCACAAATACTTCACTCACCGTATTGCCGCCTAATTGCGCATTTTGCGCCTCAAACCACTCCGCCTCGCCCCATACCCGCAGCGGGTCGCCCATATACTGACGAAAATAGCTACGCCACCAGTCATTAGACCATTCGCTACGGCAAGATAAAGCCGCCTCCATTTTATCGCCAAAATGCGTAGGCAGCTGACCCGCAGCGAATGCAGGGCTAGCAAGACAAAAGAGAATGAGCAATTGCAGCAGGCGCATAGATTAACTCAAAAAATATAGGGGCAGAGCATCTTTTCTAGGATGGATAAAACCAAATTCTAGCAACTTAACAGCAGTTTGTTGAGCATCAAACCGGCATCAGTTTAGATCTCTCTATTGCAAACATTGCAACATCGTAGGGCGGGTGCAACCCCATGTGCGCTAACCAAACTGGCTACGCCGTCGTAATTTAGCTTGGGAGATACGTTTTTTCCTTGGGGGCTCTCGTAAAGACTCACTCTTTTTCCCCCAGTCTCTCAAGCTTGAAAGAAGTG
>NZ_JANXSO010000163.1 GCF_025352645.1 Iodobacter sp.
GTCGTCAATTCGTGTTTGAGCGAAGCGAGTTGAATTGACGCCACCTCGATTGTCCGCAGTGAGGGGCCTTCGTGCTGTTTGGGGCGGCCTTCTTTGGCTTCGTTTCTTGGCCGCGCAAGAAAGGAAGGTCCAGCGGGACGCCCGCAGCTAAATTAACGTGCCGAAGGCACTAATAAAAAAGGCTTTTGACTTTGGTTAGCGCGTATGGGGTTTCACCCGCCCTACAATGAGTTGATGTTTGTCACATGAGTGGCCAAATGATGATCACCTTACTGCTGCGGCTTACTCGTGTAGTTAGAAGATATGGCTTATAGATTCGTTTTTCTCACCGTGTTCTGTGTTCTTCCCGCCCTCTGTGTCTACAGAATTTTTGTTGAAAGGCCCGCCTATGAGCGCCATCGCAACCGCCATCCGCCGCGTCGTTACCCGCATCCCCTACGGCAAAGTCGCCACCTACGGCCAGATCGCCAAGCTGGCTGGCTACCCCAATCATTCCCGCTTCGTCGGCCGTTGCCTGCACGATAAAAACACACCCGTACCATGGCAGCGCGTGATCAATGGACTAGGTAAAGTCAGCCCTCGAGGGCTGGACGGCAATGATGATGAGCAACGCTTTTTATTACAGTGCGAAGGCGTGGAGTTTGGAGAGGGTGGGAGGATTAATTTGAAGGTGTATTTGTGGGATGGGGAATGAAAAAACCCCACCAAAAGGTGGGGTTGAATGATGATATTAGTTTGGATTTGTGCAGACAGAAGCAATACCAAATGGGCTTGTCACTCCCGGAGGTGGGATTTTGATGTCGGTGTAGTCTTTAGCTAAGCCAGGTAGGTTAAATACAGCCACGTTTGAGTATTCACTTCCTTCTACTCTGATTGTCGCTTGAAGTTTTACAACGGTCCAAGAAGAGTAGTTTTTCCCATAGAGCACTTTGATAAACGCGCTACCTGTTTCATCAGTTTTTACCGTGTTGCTAGATGGGTTAAGTGCATCGTAGACCGTTGCAACAAAGCCCGGTTCTAAGCGGCCATTACCGTTGCCATTTCCATCAGCAGGATCATCTTCACCTGGGTCAAGAATACCATCATTATTTTTATCTTCACTTAGGCATACTGCCGATGGATGTTGTAACCAAAAGTCAGGTTTACCATCGCCATCGCTATCGCCATCCGGTCTATAAACACCTTTTAAGTAGTTTGTTGGAATTACCGCGAGCGTAACTTGTACTCCTGCAACTGGGTTACCAGCAGCGTCAGTGACAATCACACTGTATGGGGTAATATTTTGAGTCGAGTTTTTGTCTTCAATTTGGTTGCCTGTTCCTAAGCGGATAAATAGTGATTTTCCGCCAACAGTAACCTGAGTTTTTGAAGTAATAGATAAGTTGTTTGCAAGTGTTGCAGTAATAGTTACACCATCTTTGGCGCTGCTACTATTACCTGCCGTGTAATTAGTGCTGGTTTGGCCTGAGCTATTAGTCATACCACTACCAATGCTAAGCCTGCCGCCTGTTGGGTCAACAAGGTTAAAGTTGACTACTTGGTTTTTTACTAAATTACTGGAGGCATCCCGAACAATAGCTGTAATGGCTGTGCTTGCGCCTGCACGAACAACTGTTGTATCTGGCTGAACTACAACTTTGCTTGGGGCGGTAGCTACAAACTCAACATCATAGTTGTTGCTTATGCCGTTTGCAGTTGCTGTGATTTGTGATGCACCTGCCGTTGTGCTGGTAATTGTTACTGAAACTTTACCATTTGCATCTGTCTTGCTTGAGGAAGCCACTACATTGCCACGGGTTGCAGTGAAAGTGACAGGTACACTTTGTGGGGTGCCACCAATTGAATACAGTAGTTCGAGCTTAACAAAGCTATCCAGATTCACTTCGGCAGGTATTTTGCCGAAATTTACAGCTCCCTGTGAGGTAGAACTGGGTGTTAAATCAAAAGTATTATTGCTAATAGAAATATCTAATGTCGCAGATTCACCAAGAGCCGTAGTTTTAACAATATCTGCACCGGCTTTAATGGCTTGGTAAGTGATTGTGGCTTGTCCGTTATCCCCTGTTGTTGCTTCAGTTGCTGCGACGCTATTTACTTTGAACGTATTTCCCAAAGCAGAGGCCAATGCAACTTTTTGCCCTGCGACGCCTTTACCTGCAGCATCTTTCAAACTAATGGTCAGCGAGCTTTCTTTATTTAGTACAAGTGAGTTACTGCCGTTGAGCGTGATTTTTGTTCCGCTTACAGTAATAGTTACTTTCTCTGTTATGGTGCCCGCCGTTGCTTTAATGGTAATGCTTCGGCTGGATTGGTCGCTGCCTGTGGTGACATTGGCTGTAGCACTGCCTGTTTTATCTGTGAGGCCAGCATTTAGCACTGCAATCTGCGCACTATCCTGCGTACTAAAAATGACTGTTTGTCCTTCTAGAACAACATTATTAGCATTTTTTACCCTGGCTGTAATGACTACGGGTGTATTGCCATCAGAGGCAAGGTTAGGCGTATTGGCCAACACTTCCATTTTTGCAGCAACGCCCGACGCGTTTGGTACCGGCGTTGGCGTCGTTGTTGAGCTTCCATCCCCTGATGATCCATTGCAAGCCGTCAACATAATCGTTGCCAGCAGCAGCAGTCCGCCAGCGACTTTTCGCGCGGCTTTGCCGTTGAAGTTTATTTGTTCCACTGCATACTCCTTTACTTTTTTTTAAGGGCTGTTTTGCCCAATAGATTGAAACTTTTAAACCAATATAAGCAGATTAAACGACATTGATTGCAATATAGCAATCCTCGCCACAAATTTTATTTATAGTTTGCAATTTAGTTTTTTCTTAATCGTATATTTTTTTGTTTTTGAAAGGATTTGTCGTTTTTTAGGTTTTAGTGGGTGTGTTTGTCGCTCAAGGGTAGAATAAATAAGCAATTAGGTCTAAGGCTTAGTCATTTCTCGTTGCTGATATTAGGGGTCGAGCTTATTTGAACTTATCTTTGGTCAAAATTTTCTTGATTATAGTTTGTAAAATATGTTTTTGTTTTTGAATTGCAATGTGGTGTGCAAGAGCTGCACACCACATTAGTTCTATGCCTAGCGCACGATCTCTTGCCAAGAAGTGCGGCGGCCTTTTAGTTGGGGAATGAGGAGTGATGGGGCTTGCGTTAGTTCACCAGGCCCTGCATCAATACTATCCTTATCTTTAGTAACAATGGTTGGCACTTGTTTAATGTCTTCTAGCATAGTGGTGTTCTTGTTTGTGCCGACTACCAAGTGTTTTTCTATTTTAGGATTTGCGCAAAAGAAATTTTTGTTGATCTGCAGCGGAATCATATACTGGCGGCCATCCCCTTTGGCTGTGCAGGCATCCCCACCTGGGATGCTGGTAAAAAAACGTGCATCTGCACCGCGTGGCAAAGGATCATTGGCTAAGCGCTCTTTGCTAATGGATAGATCAGCACGCCAGCCTTTCATTTTGTTGATGCATGCCAAGATATCCTCCGGCTTATCGCTGGCTTTCTCATCTGCGACTCTTTTTAGGGTCATATAGTCGTAATCGCTATCTGATGTGCATACATTAGAAAGCGTGCTGACATCTATCCCTGATACTAAGCTGACGCTGCCCCCTAGATTATCTTTGATGACTTTATCGCAGGTTTTACCAAGTACCAGCGGGCTTAGCGCGCTAGAGCTGCGTAGGGCGGCAAAATCGCTATCCATTGTGGTGGCGCTTGGGTCAACCAAGATGCCGTAAAGTGAGTGCGTATCGATGCTGGTCATATCGGCTTGGTTTAAATAGCGGCCAGTACCAAAGGTGATGTAATGCATAGGCACGCTTGGTGTACCTGCACTCATATAGCTGGATTCGGTAATCATTGGGGCGGTGCTGATGGCTTGAGCGACGTCTTTAGTGTCGATTTTCATGCCGGTTTGGGCCACTTTAATTGCGGCCTTACTGTCATCACCTAGCTCAAAACGCCATAACCCCCCCGCTAAATCACCTGCATAGGCCATGAGTAGGCTGTCATCTACGTTTTTTTCTTTAAAGAGTGGGCCAATTTTGGCGATACCACAGTAGCCCTCTGCGGCAGTGCATGAGGTGGCGATGGTTTTATCGGCCTTGCCGGTGGCGGCATCTAAGACAAAAACATAGCCTTTGCCGTCGCTATTATCGTAGCCGCTGCTCACCAGCACTTTCCATTTTTCCGCAACTTTACCAACCACAGGAAAGCTATAGGTTTGGCCTAAACGCTTATCTTGAAAGCTCCAGAGTAAGCTGGGACTAAGCGGGTTAGTTATATCTAAGGCATAGTACTCACCACCACCACCACGTAAGCCCGCAACAAGAATGGTTTTCCAGCTATCGCCAATTTTTACATCGGCAATGGTGGGCGCACCATCCACCATGTATTTAAACTCATTGGTCAGCGAGCGATCTGCTAGCTGCCAGAGTTTAGGGATCACCGTGGGGGGCACAAAGGCCCATTGTTCTTCTCCGCTATCTGCGTTAAAGGCGTGCAGCATGCCATCATTAGCGGGGGCATAAACCATGGCTGGCCTATCCGCATTTTTGCTGGTAAAGCTGGAATAACCACCATCGGTATAAGATTTGCTCGGAACTTTTACATAGCTTACCCCGCCATGAATAATGGCGCCCAATATGCCGCTGCGGCCACGATACAGCGCATTTTTAGCGGCAGCATTTGATTTAATTTCATTGCTGGTGTCGCCCCTTAGGTAGTTGATAAGGGCGGCGGCGGTGTTGCTGCGTTGCTGCTCATCGCTTAAGTTATTACTAGATTTAAGCTGTGCCACGCCATTTGCCATTGCTTTGAGCAGATCGGTGTTGGTGTCTTTAAACTCTGTGAAAGAGCTGCATGCGTCGATCGCACAGCTGTATATTGTTCTATCTGTAGGCGTGCGCTTACTTAGTAACTCTTGTGCAGACCATTTAGGCTTGCTGTCGAGCGAGTTAGTAGTAAGGTTAAACGTCAGCGCTTGTACTTCGCCCGTCCAAGCAATGGTTTTGAATGCGCTTTGATACACAAAATTATTTTTGGCGCTCATAAACGAGTCAGAAATATCTGCCGCGCCTACGGAGGCCGTTTTTGCTTCAATATCACTCAGCGCTTTGGATAAGCTTTCGGCCACGGCATTTGGGTCTTTGGCACTAAAGTATTGCCCACCACCATTAACCGCCGCGTGCCAAAGATCATCAATGGTTGTGTTGGTGTCTCCAGCCACTTCGGGCCATGTAACTGCTCCGGTAAGCGGCTCAGGATATTTGCTTCTGATGAGTGTGCCATCCATGCCTAAGCCCAAGGTATAGGTACGCATGATTTGTCGCCCTTTTTCCCCACCGGCAAAGGCCTCAACTCCAGGGACGTTATTGGCAAAATCACTGCGAATATCCCTTTTGAAGTAGTACATGGCCACATCGGCCAAATTATTCTCTTGCTTTGTAGGGTCGCGCATGGGGTAGGGGATATTGTCAGCCCCATCGGTATCGCCTACATTGACTGCATCAGGGTTATCGCCATTCCTGTAAGGCGCGTTCCAATAACCATCGGTAGTGAGAATGGTAAAGTTTTGCTGGCAGGAGTACTCCATAGGGTCGATGCTTTTCTTATTTCCCGAATACATTTCCCCGATTGCACGTAAGGCGCTTTTAAGGGGCGTGCCGCCACCGGGTGATGCACCGTAGAGCATCTGATACCAAGCGGCTTTTTGCGTGGCGTTATAGTTGGCAACGCTTAAAAATTCCCCTTCGCCATAGCGATTGGCCTTTAATTTATTAATACTAGAAAAGCCCACCCGATAGCGATCACCAATTTTTGCAAATGCCGTACCCGCACTCGATTTCATCATGAGCATGCGGGTACGGTAATAGCTAAACCAATTGGCGAAATTTTGCTTTTCTTCATCCGTCTTTATTAATATTTTTTCCCAGTCTTGCGGGGGTGTGAGTACCCAGACCCACTCAGCTCTTTTTTTATCCCAAACCCACTCTCCTTTAGGCTCACTATTACAATCATCTATGCTTGGGGCTTCATTTTTAAAGCGCCAATAATAAGAGGCTTGGCTGGTGTCGGTCTTGCCGCTATTGCCGGTATTGCCCCCTTCCTGATCGTAGGCAAAAAAACCATTACTTAAATTGTAGCGGGTTGTGCCCCCAGGGCCGCCTGCATGGTTTAGATTATGTCCGTCATACCATGCATTGGTGAAAGAGGCGTTATCCATTGATGAAGTGCCATCGGCGCTTTTTGGTGGGGCATACTTGGTATTGGGGTTGTAATACACCCCATTACATTGCGCATTGGCATAGCCCACTTTATTTTGGTAATAGTAGGCTGAATCTGGCATATGGCTCCAAGCCATAGAACCTGAGTCATCTAAAATAAACATCACATTGGGTTTTACATCACCAGTAGTCAGTGTAGATAACGGTTTACTGGCAGTTTGGGCGGCAAAGCTATTTAGGCTTAAGCTAATGATACTGAGAGCAATTAATTTCATTTTTTAACCTTAATGGCGGTGCATAAGTTGAGCGGCATCACTTAATTTAAATATGGATGTATTTTGTAGGTTGGCGCTGAGCCTGCGAAGCCCAACATGCTTAATCGTATGGTTGGGCTTTGTTTCACTCAGCGCCAAGCTACCTCTATTCAAATCTAGTTACGCATGAACACTTATGATGATTTCTATTTGAATAATCATTTCAGCTAAAACAAAGTGCTTTGATAAAAGCTCACGGTGTCTTTGGGGCCAACCACTCTGACCGTTATCTTATAAGTCATTTGGTAATTAGAATTACCTTCTGCTTCTGCGGGGGTCATTCTTTGTAAATCACAGCCGCTTTGATTCGGGGTTTTTTTGCCGTCACTGGCGCAATTGCGCTGAATAAAATAGGCCACTTTATAGCCATTGGCATTTAAAAGTTGCTCATCTGATGTAATGCTATTTGCTAGTGGAGTGGTGCTCGCCTTCGGGTCTGCCCATACCCAAGCAATCCCATTGCGCCAATTATTGCCATCAATGGGATTGGGGGTATTAATCGGGCTATAGCCATTAACATTAGAGGCCGCATTTAAATCATTGGGGCTGGTGAATGAGGTGCTGACTAACCACAGCCGGGCTTTTTCTAAGGCTAGATCCGCCGCTGCGGTTGTGCCTTGCCTTAGGGCTAGGTTATTGGCAATTAGATTGCTGCTAATCATGGAGCGGACTAAGGCGATTGCTGCCAAAGTCATGACCACAAGTACAATCAGTGAGATCAGCAGCACCAAACCACGCTGGGTTTGCTGGTTGCTTCGAGGCGATAGTGTCGCTGGCATGTTGGCTCATTCTTAAATATTAAGGCTTCGGCTAGGAAGGCCTGATAATTGCACTAAAACTGTGCCGTTAACGCACCATTGCTAAGATGGCTTGTGGTGATTAAAACAGCGCGGGTTGATTTAACAGCAGTTGGTTTCTGAGCGGCACAATGGTTTCGTGCACGCTGTAGTGGTAGCACTGCCAATTGGTATCGCTAGGCTGAGCGTTTTCGGGGGTGGAAAACTCACCCCCTGCCCAAATGAACTTTGCATCTTTGGCGGTTGTATCGCAGCTATCATCCCGCTTAGGTTTGTCTGGTGTGGCTGAGCGCACTAAAACCGCATAACGAATGGCAATCAGCTGCTTCCAGCCCTGCATGGTGGTGGGAGTGGTTTTGGTCCAGCCTGCAGCAGTAACATTGTTGGCGATATTATCGCCATCGGCATTGGTATCTAGCCCGTATTGGGCTTGCATTTGAATGACGTTTTCTGTGGTGGTTTTCCATGAACCATCCAGTGCCGCTTGGCGATCAAGCGCATCCATGCTGATTAAGCTGCCATCTATTTTATCTGTGGCATTGGGGCATTTATTGGGGTTACCTGCCAGATAAACGCAGTAAGTGCGCCGCACCATGCTGCCAAAATCAAACAAACGGGTGGTTTTAGCGGGTAAATCTACCGGTAACGGGGCCGTGGTTATTTTTGTATTCCAAATATTACCTGTAGCAGCATGGCCGAGGGCAAAGTCTTGAGTTGATACCGGTGCGCCAGCGCAGGGTGTGGCATTGGTGCATGTTACTTGATAGAGCTGGCAGGGCTGTTGCGCTGCAGCAGCGGCTTTTTTACCTGGGTCGGGCCAAGCCACAATTAAATCATTAACTATAAATTGCCCTGCTAGCTGTACATTGGCAAATTGGTTGTGATCTTGCGTGTGCGCAACGCCGTCGCCTAATAGCGCGGGCATTCCGCCAGCGGGGGAATCGCTATACAGCAGGGTAATCCGATCGGAAGTGCCTGCGCTCTCGATAATGGCGGGCACAAGCCGGATATTGCTAAAGCCAGCATTGGCAGAAACAATATTGCAGTTTAAGGCCCGATCTACACCAATCCCATAGCCTGCGCGTTCAATATCTTTTTGTATTTGCATAATGGCAATCCCGCCACTGCTTTGTGCATTGCCATTGCCTAAAGTAGCACGGCGAAAGCCTTCGCTACTATTGAAAATTTGATAAATTGCAATGGTGGCAAGTAATGTTAGTGCTAATGAAATTAATACTTCGATTAAGCCAAATCCTGAATTTCGGTACATATTATTTTCCACAGCGTAAATGCGAAGTGTCATGGGTATCATTGGTTTCGCGAATAGTCTGAATATCTGCAATACTAATGGCTTCATTCAAGCTTTGATTAGCGCCTGCAATTTTTGTGCTTTTAGAATTACGCTGTGCAGGCCAACTAATAGATATCAAGGCACGGCGCGAGCAGGGTGTATTGCTATTTGCTTCAATACTTACCGCACAGCTTGAATCATCCAGATTCGCCGCCACAGCAGAGGCCCAAAGCTTGCTTGCAGAGCCTTTGTCAACATTTGCGCATTTAACGCGGCTTAATTTAAAATCATCGAGATCAGCTACCCCAACGCGCATTTCGCCATCTAAGCGTTGAATAAGTTGGGTTGCCGCAGTGCGAGAGCTGCTATTACTTACATGGCGCATGGCATTGCCCTGCAAAGCCATAATGGCAAGAACGCCAAAAGAAAAAATGCTAATTCCTACCAAGCATTCCAAAAGCATCGAGCCGCGTTGGGCTGAAAATGTACTCATGAATTTACCTTACGCAACTACTAGGATTGGAGCTTACTGCATCGGGTAGGCAGAGCCGTGCATTGCCGCCTTCATCAACGAGTAAGCAAATTCTGGCGGGGCCTGTGATGACTTTGCCATCTGCCTTGGTGCAGGCGCCTAGTTTTGCCTCATCTGCTTTATCAGCCACGATCAGGCTGAATGCTCTATTGGTACGGCCTAAAGCATCAAAGCGAATCAAAGATTGATTGGCGTTCAGCGTAAATTTCGCCGAATTACCTTCACTCACCGTTTTGCCTTCAATGTAGGGATAAGAGGGCTTTGCAATGGCGGGGGGGGCGTTGAGGTTGACGCAATCTGGGCAGCCGCGAATTAACCATGCCGTGCCCTGAGTGCTTTCTGTAATCGCTGCGGCATTGCGGCCTACGGCGCTGATAGCGCTGTTTGTAAGTAGCAGCTCAACATAGCCATTGCGCTTAATGGCTTCGGAGCGTGCCTGTTGAACTGCGCTTTGAAATGACTCGGCGTAGCTGCGTAGCTGGGTGTTTTTTACCCAGCTTTGAAAGGGTGGGCCTGCAAGAGCTAGCAAAATGCCAAAAATCAGCAGAGTGATCATCAGCTCAATAAGGGTAAAACCAGCCTGGGGTTTGGGGTGGAGCTTTCGATTCATGCTTAACAGCCTGATTTCTTATTAGTCCAGCAGCCAACACCTTTGGTCCAGCCTGTTGGGGCGGCGGTTGTTTGTTTTATGCCTTGGTCATCAAGCGTAAAGCTAAAGCCTTCCATTTTTCCGCTACCTGTTGCACTAATAAGAAACTCATTTGCTTTGAGAGTTGGGCAATCAATATTAAATTTATCTGAACCAGCTGCATCTTTTTTGCACGGGAAATTTAGATAGGTTCGGTTATTCATAAAAAACTGTTCAAGCTGCACGCGGGTATCGCTGAGCTTACTTTGTGGCTCAACTAAGCGGCTGCGGGTGACATAGTCTTGGTAACTAGGCACGGCAATTGAGGCCAAAATTCCGATGATGGCAACGGTGATCATGACTTCGATTAAGGTAAAACCAGATGTAGAGCGCATAACCTATCCTTGATTGGAGCCTTCTTGATAAGTAAGCAAGAGCTCAGGGGGTAGTCGTAAGGTTAGGGATAGTGCTGATATGCAGATGTAATCGCCAGTTGGTTGAAGTACTTATAGCTTTTGATTGGCGGTCTATTCTTGGGGATAAGCGGTTGCTTATATGATGGGTGATTTCAAATGACTGTTTTTAAATGGAAAAGCCAGGGTAAATATTGATATGAAGCAGAGGGCTTGCTATGTGAATATTCAACATATAATAAAATGCTAATGCGTGTTGCTAAAATGCTACGCTGTTTTTACCTAATTTATGCCTTGCTTGCTTGTTATTACTTAGGCAAAAAAAAGCATGAGCAGTCATCAGAATGCCCACGCCTCTTTGCGCTCGATTGCTTAGCGCAGAATTTCACTCCAAGACGAGCGCTTGCCTTTGACTTTAAGATCCAGCCTTGCTGTATCGGCGGAGCCTGTGCCATCTGCATTGACTTTAATACTGTCTAGCTTAGAGGTGGTAATCGAGACACGGCGCGATGGGTCGTCCGATAAAGAGCTATTGGCGTTTGTGCCTATCACGATAAAAGTATCGGTCGATGGGTTGGCACATAGTGCGTCTTTACTTAGTTTTAAAGGCATTTTGTATTCACGGCTCACTCCGCCTGGGGTGCAAGAATCTGCACCGGGCACAATGGAGGTGAATACACCGTAGACATCAAAAGGAAACGGGTCATTAGGAATACGCTCCTTACTGATCGGCAAATTGGCTCGCCAGCCTTTGGTGCTATTTTTGCATGTGGTTAAATCCGTGCCTAAGGCCGTATTGGCGGATCTTTTCAAGGTAATAGTATCGAAGTTTCCATCGGTGTTTTGAAATTGATCT